>JBBRVF010000211.1:0-3471 GCA_038247145.1 Solirubrobacterales bacterium
GGCCGGGCGCGGCGGCGCTGTGCCGGCTACCGGCCGCGGAGGCCGCGTGGGAGCGTGATCCGGCCGAGACCCGTAAAGAGCGCCTGGGCGAGGAGCGCCATGACGGCGGCGGGGACCGCGCCCTCGAGGATGAGGCCGGTGTCGGCGAGTGCCCGGTTGAGCGAGGGTCCGTCGGTGCGCGTCTGGACGGCGCGCAGCGGGCGGATCGCGAAAGGAACGGCGAGGATGCCGGCGGCGGCCCCGCCGAAATCGTCATCGAGAAGGATGGTCAGCAGCAGGGCGACGGCGGCCAGGTTCAGGCAGGCCCAGTAGACCGCGCGGGTCTTCTGTCTCCCGATCCTTACGGCGAGGGTGTTCTTGCCGGCCCGACGGTCGCTGTCGATGTCGCGGATGTTGTTCACCACGAGGATTGCCGTCGACAGGAAACCGACCGATACGGAGAGGCCGAATGCCTCCCAGTTCAGGGTCTCGAGCTGAATGTAGAAGGCGCCGTTGACGGCGACCAGGCCGAAGAACAGGAATACGAAGACCTCGCCGAGTCCGGCATAGCCGTAGGGCCGTGGACCCCCGGTGTAGAGGGCTCCGGCGGCGATCGAGACGGCGCCGACGATCAGGATCACCGGTCCGGCCAGCCAGGCCAGGTAGACGCCGATCAGGCCGGCCAGGCCGAATGCCAGCCAGGTGGCGTGGAGCACCCGCTTCGGGGTAACCAGCCCGGCCGAGGTGACTCGCACCGGACCGAGTCGGTCGGCCGAGTCGGCACCACGTTTGGCGTCGGAGTAATCGTTGGCCAGATTGGTCCCGATCTGAATCAGGATCGAAGCGATCATCGCGGCGATGAAGCCGCCCCACCGGGGCAATTCACCGGCCACGGCGAAGGCGGCCGCGGAGCCGACCAGGACGGGCGCTACGGCAGCCGGAAGAGTGCGCGGGCGGGCCGCGTTGAACCAGATCCTCAATCTTTGCGCCCGTGATTCAAGAAAGGTCCGCCTTCACGGTCTACGGCCGTTTCGGGAACTTGTCGAAGTCGGGCGCCCGGCCCTCGCGGAAAGCGTTCCTGCCCTCCTGCCCCTCTTCGGACATGTAAAACAGGAGCGTGGCGTCGTGGGAGAGCTGCTGAAGTCCGGTGAGCCCGTCTTCTTCGGCGTTGAAGCTCGACTTGAGCAGCCGCAGCGAAAGAGGGGAGAGGTGGCCCATCTCGCGGCACCAGGCGACGGTCTCGCGTTCGAGGTCCCCGACCGGCACGACGGCGTTTACCAGGCCCATGTGGAGCGCTTCTTCGGCCGTGTAGTGGCGGCACAGGAACCAGACCTCCTTGGCCCGTTTGACGCCGATGTTGCGGGCCAGCAGGCTGGCACCGAAGCCGCCGTCGAAGCTGCCGACGCGGGGGCCGGTCTGGCCGAAGCGGGCGTTGTCACCGGCGACGGTCATGTCGCAGACCAGGTGAAGGATGTGTCCACCGCCGACGGCGTAGCCGGCCACCATCGCGACTACCGGCTTCGGCAGGCGGCGGATCTGGACGTGAAGATCACCGACGTCGAGGCGGCCGACACCCTTCTGGGCGACGTCGTCGTCTCCGATGTAGCCGTCGTCGCCCCGGACGCTCTGGTCCCCGCCGGAACAGAACGCATCACTGCCGACTCCGGTGAAGATGATCGAGCCGACCTCGAGGTCGTCCCGGGCACGGTTGAAGGCGTCCCTGAGCTCGGCGAGGGTCTGTGGGCGGAAGGCGTTGCGGACCTCGGGACGGTTGATCGAGATCTTCGCGATTCCGTCGGCCTTCTCGTAGAGGATGTCCGAGAACTCGCCTGCGGTCTGCCATTCAATCGGCTCGTAAAGCGATTCTTCGGGCGGTGCATTGCGGTGGCGTTCGGGCAATTCGGTGACTCCGTTTCGGGATGGCGACCGCAAACCCCGCGGATCGCAACAATGTGCGGGCAACGATAACCGGGGAAGAGCAGAAAGGTCATTTGAAACTCGACAACTGGCTGGAACAGAGGGCGAGGACATGCCCTGAGCGGATCGCTCTGATCAGCGGAGGGGAGAGCATCTCCTTTACCGAGCTCGAAGAGGAGGCGCAGCACTCGGCCCGCCGTCTGGTTGCGCACGGGGTGCGCCGGGGAACCACCGCCGCGGTGACCATGGGCGGCGGTCGCCGCCAGATCGTGCTGATTCACGCCCTGATGAAGACCGGAGCCGTGCTGCTGCCGCTCAGCCCGAAGCTCTCGCCGGAAGAGAGGGCCGAAGCGATCCGGGTCTGCGGTGTCACAGTCGACCTCGACGACCCCAACCGGCTTACCCAGACCGAGGCCGACATGCCGCTGCTCGGCGAGCACGACATGGGGCACACCCACTGCCTGATCCTCACCAGCGGATCGACGGGCACCCCGCAGAGCGTCGCGCTCACTTACGGCAACCACCTCTTCAGTGCGATGGGTTCGGCTTTCAACATCGGCGTCGAACCGACAGACCGGTGGCTCTGCGCGCTTCCGACCAGTCACATCTCGGGACTCTCGATCGCGATGCGCTCGGTCATCTACGGGACCGCGATGATCCTCCAGGACGAATTCGAAACGGCGGCGGTGGACCGGGCGATCCGGGAAGACGGCGCAACCGTGATCTCGCTGGTCTCGACGATGCTGATCCGGCTGCTCGAAGACAACGTGGACCTCTCTGCCCCGAGGGCGATCCTGGTCGGCGGCGGACCGGTTCCGACCGACATCCTCGAAGAGGCTCTTGCCAGGGGCGCGCCGGTCATTCAGACCTACGGACTCACCGAGACCTGCTCGCAGGTGACCACCCTCGAGGTCGCCGAAGCCAGGCGCAAGGTTGGTTCGGTCGGCAGGCCCTTATTGACGTCGCACCTCAAGATCCACGAGGGCGAGATCCTCGTCCAGGGCCCGACCGTATCTTCCGGGGCGCTCGACCCCGATGGCTGGCTCCACACCGGCGATGTCGGCAGGATCGACGAAGAGGGCTTCCTCTACGTGGAAGGGCGAACCGACGAGATGATCATCACCGGCGGAGAGAACGTCTCCCCGGTGGAGGTGGAGGAAGTCCTGAACCGCCACCCCGACATCCTCGAAGCGGCGGTCGTCGGACGCAGCGACCCGGAATGGCAGACCGCGGTCACCGCCGTGGTGGTGTCTGCCGGTGGTGCCTCTCCCTCGCCGGAGGAAATCCGTGCTTTCTGTGCCGAGAGCCTTGCCGGATACAAGGTTCCGAAGCGGGTCGAGTTCGTCGAGGAACTGCCGAAGACGACCTCCGGCAAGATCCGCAGGTCGGACCTCAATTAGGCAGGCCACACGGAATGCGGTCCGGCGCGTAGCATCCGGCACCATGAGCACTCAAGACATCTTCTACGACAAGGACGGGGACCTCTCGCTGCTCGAGGGCAAGACCGTCGCAATCCTCGGTTTCGGCTCGCAGGGCCACGCCCACGCGCTGAACCTCAAGGACTCCGGAGTCGAC
>JBBRVF010000212.1:0-3458 GCA_038247145.1 Solirubrobacterales bacterium
CGTGCCGAGCCAGAGTTGCCCCTGCTCGAGTGGCTGGTCGCCGATCACGAACTGCCGGACGGGCACCTCATCCTGATGGCATGGGATCCGAGGATCACCGATGAAATTGTCGAGCGCCGGGCGACTTTCGCCATGGCCGCCGCGCATGAGCTGCGCTCGCCGCTGACGGCCCTGATCGGCTTCGCCGAGATCTTCGAGATGGAGAACGAGAACCTCAGCCCGGCACAGGTCGAGGCGGCCTCGGTGATCACCCAGAACGCGCGTTACCTGGAGAACCTCGTCACCGACATCCTCGATATGACCAGCAACAGCTTCGGCGAGTTGAGGCTCGACTTCGAACAGGTAGACGTAGCTGACCCGATCCGGGAGGTCGTCAACTCTATGAATGAGCGCATTGCCGAACGCGATCAGACCATCGAACTGAGGTTGGATCCGGACCTGCCGGAGATCGAAGCCGACCGCCGCAGGCTTCGGCAGGTGATCGAGAACCTGATCCACAACGCCCACATCCACTGCCCGTCCGGCACCGCGATCGAAGTCCTTGCCCGGGTCGAAGCCGGCGGGATCCGGATCGAAGTAGTCGACGACGGCCCGGGCCTGCCATTCGATCCTCCCGAGGCGGCGTTCTCGAGCTTCAAACATGCCGGTACGATCGACGTCGGCGAGATGACCGGCTCCGGGATCGGCCTGACCGTGGCCAAGCGGCTGAGCGAACTCCACCGGGGCAGGATATCGGTCGAATCCTCGAACAAGGGCTGCCGGTTCGCGGTCTGGCTGCCTCTCGACCGGAGGGCCGCACTCACCCGGACCCCGCCTGGGCCGGCATGAGCCGGGTGCTGGTGGCCGAAGACTCGGCCTCGATCCGACTTCTGCTGAAGAGACGCCTGGAGATGGCCGGACACGAAGTGATCGAAGCCCGCGACGGGGCTGCGGCGCTCGAGACGCTGGCTTCACGGCGGGAAGGCGACGCCCCTGACGTGGTCCTGCTCGACGCGATGATGCCCCGGGTGGATGGTGCCGGAGTCCTGCGGCGGATCAAGTCGGACAGGCCGGGTCTGCCCGTCGTGATCGTCAGCGCCCTGCATGAACTCGACGAATCGGACCGCTGGGGGCGGGCCGACGCCCATTTCACCAAGCCGATCGACTTCGGCGAGCTGCTGGCCCGCATCGAAGTGCTTACCGGCGGGCTACCTCGACCCTGATCTCGGCGCCCTTCAGCTTCGAGCCGTCGAGAAACTCGACCGTGCGCTCCGCCTGATCGGCATCGATCTCGACGAACGAGAAGCGGTCGAGGATACGGACCGAAGAGATCGCCTCGTCGCCGAGCACGGCGCCCTCGCGGAGCGCCCAGCGAAGATCGTCTTCGGTTAAGCCGCTGCGGCTGCCGCGGTTGACGAACAGCTTGGCGATGCCCTCGGCGGTCTCCGGAACCTCACCGGCGCGCTCGGCACCGGCATCCAGCTCCGCTCCGTTCTCCGGTACGTCAGCCGCCGGTTCGGGCTTCGCTTCGGATTCGGTCTTCGCTCTGGCCACCGGCACCTCGTCATCGACCTCTCCCTCGGCCTCGTCGAGCGGCGCCGGGTCCTGTCCTTTGCGGCGCCGGCGGCGGGGTGGCGGGGCGTGCTCGATCCGCTCCTCGGGGCTCTCCCAGGCGGTGATCGTAGTGCTCGCGTCCCGCTCGATCTGGAGCAGGTCCTTGCGCTGCTCAGGGGTGACGAAAGTGATCGCCCTGCCGGTGCGTCCGGCGCGGCCGGTGCGGCCGATGCGATGAACGTAGATCTCGGATGAGTTAGGCAGGTCGTAGTTGATGATGTGAGTGACGTGCTCGATGTCGAGGCCGCGGGCGGCGATGTCGGTCGCGACCAGCAGCTTCACGCGGTGGCCCTTGAAGGCGATCATCACGCCGTCGCGGGTTCCCTGGCTGAGATCTCCGTGAAGCGCCTTTACGTCAAGGCCCCGGTTCTTCAAGTCGCGCTCGAGCCGTGAGGCGCCGATCTTCGTGCGGCAGAACAGGATCGCCTGCTCCGGATCCTCTGCCTTGAGAATCTCGATCAGCTTGTCGGTCTTGCCGCGGCCGGGCACTTCGACGTAGGCCTGGCGGATCGCGTCGACGGTCAGCTGCTCCGGCGTGATGCTGATCGTGATCGGGTCGTACATGTGGCCCCCTGCCAGCTTCTGGATCGGCGGCGGCATGGTCGCCGAGAACAGCGCGGTCTGACGGCCGCTGGGGCACATGCGAAGGATCTTCTCGACGTCTTCGAGGAAGCCGAGGTCGAGCATCTCATCGGCCTCGTCGAGCACGATGAAGCGGGCGGCAGTCAGCACCAGCGAACGGCGCGAGATCAGGTCCTTCATCCGGCCGACCGTCGCCACGACCACATGCGCGCCCGAGCGGAGCTGGGCCTGCTGACTCTTGATCGGGGCACCACCGAAGACCGCCACGATCTCGATGTCGAGGTGCTCGGCATAGGTCCGGAGCGCCTGGGTCACCTGGATGCAGAGCTCGCGGGTCGGGGTGAGCACGACCGCCTGAACCTCGTCGTTGTCCGGATCGAGATACTGCAGCATCGGGATCCCGAAGGCCAGAGTCTTGCCGGTACCGGTCTGGGCCTGGCCGATTACGTCGTGTCCAGCGAGCAGAGGCGGTATGCCTTCTGCCTGGATCGGGCTCGGCTCTTCGAAGCCGAGCTCGTCGATTGCCTGCTGTATTTCCGGGGCGAGCCCGAGGTCCTTGAAGGTTGTAGCTGTATCAGTCACTGGGAGGGATCCAACAGTATTTTTCCGATCGTACGCCGCCCGGCCAACATCCGGTGGACCTCGGCCGCCTCTTCGAGCGGGTAGATCCCACCGATGACGGTCTTCAGCTCACCCCGGTCGGCGGCCCCCAGGACACGCTCGATCGAGGCGCGGGCCAGCTCGGGCCGCGCCATCAGGTGATTTATCCAGAAGCCGATCACAGCCCGGCTGTTTTTCATCAAGGAGCCGGTTCGCAAGGTGTTCTGCTCGGATGAGGCGATGCCGAAGGTGACCAGGCGACCGAACGGAGCAAGTGCCCTCAGGCAGTGGTCGAAAGCTTTACCACCGGCCATTTCCAGTACTACGTCTACCATCTGCCCGCCGTTGGCTTCGACCAGATCTTCGCCGAGGGTCGCGCTCCGCGAGTCGAGGGCGACATCGGCCCCAAGGCCGAGGGTCAACTCGCGCTTCTCATCGGAGGAGGCAAGGGCGATGATCCGTCCGGCCCCCATCGACCTGGCGATCTGCACCGCGAGACTGCCGGTGCCGCCGGCAGCGGCATTGATAACCACGCTCTCGCCGGACTTCATGCCGGCCGAAACATGGAGCAGCGCGTCCGCAGTCAAGCCCTGGATCAAAAGGGCCGCCGCCTGGTCGTCGTCGACTCCGTCGGGGACCGGCACCAGCGAGGATTCCGGAACCACGGCCTTCTCCGCGTAGGC
>JBBRVF010000213.1:0-3448 GCA_038247145.1 Solirubrobacterales bacterium
CCGGGCACTCGCTTGAAGGCTTTTCGTCAGGCGTTGAATCGGTGGACACGTGGCTGATGGATTACGCGCTAGGCGCAGCGGGGGCCGGTTCAGCAGTCACCTACGTGATCGAAGACGACGAGCAAAACCGGGTAGTCGGTTACCACGCATTGACCGTCGCCAGGATCGATCACCATGAAGCGATCGACCGGGCTCGCAAAGGCATGCCGCGCCACCAGATCCCGGCAGTGCTGCTGGCCCGGTTGGCCGTGGACCAGTCGGTCCAGGGTCGGGGCATCGGGGCGCTCTTGTTGTCCGACGCGATGAAGCGTGCCTTGTCGACCGGAGATCAGGTGGGGGTCCGCCTGCTGTTGGCCCACGCGGCCAATACCAAGGCCCAAGCCTTCTACCTGCAGTTCGGCTTCAAGCCCTCACCTGCCGACCCGATGAACATCCAACTCCTGATGAAAGACATCCGCAGGAGCCTTGACCGGTCCGGCCCGGGGGCGACGGGTCAGGAGATGTAGGCGGAGAGGGCGTTGCCGGCGTGCTGAGCAAACTCGACCAGGGGCTGGGGGATGATGCCGAAGAAGACCGCGGTGGCGGAGGCGATCACGGCCGGGGCGATCAGGTGCCAGCGGCGGGAAGCATCGAGGTCGGTGCCGGGCTCGACTTCGCTTGCCTCGGATGAGGCTTCGGAGGTTTCGGTCGAAGCCTGCGGGGCCGGGCCCATCCAGATCGTCGCCACGACCCTCATGTAATAGACGAGCGAGATCATCGTGCCGATGGCGATCATCACTCCGAGCCAGGTCCAGTCGGCTTCGACAAGGGCCTGGAAGAGGTAAAGCTTGCCGATGAAGCCGGCGGTCGGCGGCAGACCGGCGAGGGCGAGCATGGCGATGGTCAGCGGCCAGGCGACGATCGGGTTGCTGCGCCCGACTCCGCGCAGCGAGGCGATCGCATCGGAGAAGCCCGACTGGCGCTCGTGGATAACGATCGCGGCGAATGCGGCGATGTTCATCGCCAGGTAGGCGGCCAGATAGAAGGTCAGTGCGTCCACGCCCTGCTGGGTGGCGACCACGATGCCGGCCAGCATGTAACCGGCCTGGGCGACGCCGGAATAACCGAGCATTCGCTTGAGCGAGGTCTGGGCAATCGCGCCGACGTTGCCGACCAGAATCGAGATCGTCGCCAGCGCGGCGAGGATGACGTCCCAGTCCTCGACCATCGGCTCGAGCGCCACCAGGAAGAAGCGGATGAAGACGGCGAAGGCGGCCAGTTTGGTTGCCGCAGACATGAAGGCGGTGACCGGGGTCGGCGCGCCCTGGTAGACATCCGGCGTCCACTGGTGGAAGGGTGCGATCGAGATCTTGAAGGCCAGGCCGACCGCGATCATGCCGACCCCGACCAGGGTGAGCGAATCGCTGACCAGTCCGCCTTCGCTCAGACCGGTTGCGATCGCCTCGAAGCCCGTGGCAGCGGAGGCACCGTAGATCAGGGCCATGCCGTAGAGCAGGGTGGCCGAGCCGACCGAGCCGATGATCAGGTATTTCAGGCCCGACTCGAGCGACTCGCGCCTTCGAAGGTTGGTTCCGCAGAGGGCGTAGAGCGGGATCGAGAACAGCTCCAGGGCGACGAAGAAGGTCATCAGGTTGTTCGCCATGGTCAGCATCACCATGCCGAGCACCGAGGCCATCAGCAGCGCGAGGAAGTCAGGTTTGCCGACCTGCTCGCCGGAAGGGTCGCCGATCGAAAGCAGGACAGCTCCGGCAGCGGCGGCCAGGATCAGCAGGGAGAAGACGACCGAGAGGCCGTCGATCCGGAGGGTGCCGTTGATCAGGTCCAGGTTCGAATCCCACTGCCAGATCAGCAGTCCCGCAGTCGTTGCCAGAGCCAGCAGGGCGACGGCCGGCGCCGCCCTCTTGATCGAGTCGAAGACGGCGAACAGGACGACCAGAACGAGTCCGGCGGTCAGCGAGATGATCGGTGAGAGGCCGGCGTAGTCGAGGGTCGGGGCTTCGAAGCTCACTGCGCCGCCTCGCTGCTCACGGTGACCGTTTCGGCGACCGAGTCGCCGGTACCCCCGAGGATGATCTGCGGACAGAAGGCGAGCACCACGAGGACCGCGACCATCGGTACGACGATCAGACCGTCACGGACCGATATCTCCCGAGAGTCAGCGCCCTCGGGAAGCGGGTTGTGCATCGTGCGCTGGTACATGCGCAGCGCGTAGAAGGCGGCCATGGCGACGCCGGTGGAGGCGATCACCGCGATCGCCACATCGGTATTGAAGACGCCATTGAGGATGTAGAACTCGCCGATGAAGTTGGCCGAACCCGGGATCGCCAGGGTGGCCATGGTGACGATCAGGAAGATCACCGCAAAGACCGGGGCACGCCTGGCCAGACCCCCCATAGGCCCGATGTCCTCGGTGCCGGTGCGCTCGGCAATCAGGGCGACGATCAGGAAGGCCGGGACCACGACCAGCCCGTGGTTGACCATCTGCAGCAGGGCGCCGTTGGCCCCGGTGTCGTCGAGGGCGAAGATGCCGAGGGTGATGAAACCGAGCTGGGCGACCGAAGAAAAGCCGAGGATCAGCCTCAGGTCGAGCTTGGTGAAGGCCATTGCCGAGCCGTAGATGATCGAAGCCAGCGCGAGGATCAGCATGGTGGTCTGGAAGAGCTCGGCGGCGTCGGGCATGATCGGCAGCACGACTCGCAGGAATCCGTATGCGCCGACCTTGGAAAGCACGGCGGAGAAGACGGCCAGCGCCGGCAGCGGTGCGGCGCGGTAAGCATCGGGCATCCAGCCGTGGAGCGGGAAGGCCGGCATCTTGACCAGGAAAGCGGCGGCGAAGAACCAGAAGATCCAGTTCTGTGAGCCCGACGGCAGGCCCTTCTCGGCCAGTTCGGCCATCGAGAAGGTGAGCTCGCCGCCGTCGGCGGCAATCACCCCGACCGCGACCGCGCCGACCAGCATCAGCAGCGAGCCGATCAGCGTGAAGACGATCATCTTGACCGTGGCCGACCCCGCGGTGACCCCGTCGCGGTCCTTTCCCCAGATGCCGAAGAGGAAGTAGAACGGCACGATCATCAGGTCGAAGAAGAGCACGAACAGCAGCAGGTCCTGGGCGAGGAAAGCGCCGAGCGTGGCCGTTTGCCCGGCCAGCAGCATGAAGTAGAAGAGCCCGTCGCGCTCGGTTCCACGAGTGGCGCTGAAGGCCACCGCCGGCACCCAGGCGATCGCGGTCAGCAGCATCAGGAAGACCGAGATCCCGTCTACTCCGAGGCTGTAATTGATGCCGAGGCCGGGTATCCAGGTGACATCAACGACGTACTGCATGCCACCAGAGGGGTCGAAGCCGATCGCCACGGCGGCCGCGAGGACCAGCGTGACCATAGTGCCGAAGCCGGCCACCGCGGCGGCGAAGCGACGCGGCGCCAGCAATGCGATCAGGCCGAAGGCGATC
>JBBRVF010000214.1:0-3440 GCA_038247145.1 Solirubrobacterales bacterium
AAGCTGCGAAAGGAGAGCGCAAGCGGGGCGGAGTGATCGCCTTCCTCTCCTCCTGTATCGCCGAGCTGAAGCGGGTCCAGTGGCCCAACCGGGATACGCTGATCCAGGCGACCGCGGTCACCCTGGTCTTCGTCGTCGTCGCGGCGGTCTACCTCGGAGTCGCCGACATCGTCGCCAACTGGCTGGTCCAGAGAGTCATCTAGCTAAGGAATTTATGTATCGCTGGTACGTCATCAACACATACTCCGGCCACGAGAACAAGGTCAAGCACAACCTCGAGCATCGCGTCGACACGATGGGGCAGAGCCATCGTGTGCGCCAGGTCCTGGTTCCGACCGAGCAGGTTTCCGAGATCAAGGACGGCCAGAAGATCCAGGTCGAAAAGCGCACCATGCCCGGCTACGTCCTGGTTCAGATGGAGATGACCGACAACGCCTGGGGGCTGGTCAAGAACACCCCCGGCGTCACCGGCTTCGTCGGTCCGCGCGATACCCCGGTGCCGCTGACCAAGGTCGAAATAGACCGGCTGCTCCACCGCGAGACCGCCGAGCGGCCCCGCACCCAGGCCCAGTTCGAGATCGGCGAGTCGGTCAAGATCATCAACGGCCCGCTCTCAGACTTCTCCGGCGAAATCGCCGAAATCAACGAAGACCAGTCCAAGCTCAAGGTGCTGGTGTCGATCTTCGGCCGTGAGACGCCGTCCGAGGTCGGCTACGAACAGGTTAAGAAGCTCTAGCGAAAAGAAGGCCCATGGCTAAGAAAGTAATGACACTCATCAAGCTGCAGATCCCCGCCGGGGCTGCGAATCCGGCCCCGCCGGTCGGCCCGGCCCTGGGTCAGCACGGAGTCAACATCATGGACTTCTGCAAGGCATTCAACGCCCAGACCCAGCAGGACTCCGGCACGATCATCCCGGTCGAGATCACCGTTTTCGAGGATCGCAGCTTCACCTTCATCACCAAGACGCCGCCGGCGGCCGTGCTGATCAAGGAAGCCTGCAACATCAAGAAGGGCTCCGGTGAGCCCCATGTAGACAAGGTCGCCACGATCAGCGAGGCCCAGGTCAGGCAGATTGCCGAGCGCAAGATGCCCGACCTCAACGCCAACGATCTGGATGCGGCATCGAAGATCATCGCGGGCACCGCCCGTTCGATGGGCGTGGAGGTCAAGTAAGCATGGCTCACGGCAAGAGATACCGCCAGCAGCACGGCAAGGTCCAGCGCGACCATGTCTACCCGCCCGCCGAGGCGATCAACCTGATCAAGGAGACCGCTTCGACCAAATTCGACGAGTCGGTCGAGCTTCATGTACGGCTCGGGGTGAACGTGCGCCACGCCGAAGAGCAGCTCCGCGGCACCCTGGCCCTCCCCAACGGTCTCGGCAAGGACGTCAAGGTGGCGGTCTTCGCCCAGGGCGACAAGGCCCGTGACGCCGAAGCCGCCGGAGCCGACATCGTCGGTGCCGACGAGCTCGCGACCAAGATCGAAGAGGGCTTCGACGACTTCGACGTCGTCATCGCCACCCCGGACATGATGCCGACGGTCGGCCGCCTCGGCCGGGTCCTCGGCCCCTCGGGCAAGATGCCGAACCCCAAGGTTGGAACGGTCACCGACGATGTCGAAAAGGCCGTATCCGAGTCCAAGTCGGGCAAGATCGAGTACCGGACAGACCGCCAGGCGATCGTCCACCTCGCGATCGGCAAGGCCTCTTTCGATGCCGACAAGCTTCTCGAGAACTACGCCGCCGTGATGGACGAGATCACCAAGGCCAAGCCTGCCTCGACCAAGGGCCGCTACATAATCTCGGTCTCGGTCAGCACCACGATGGGTCCCGGCATTTCGGTCGATCCTTCCAAGGCGACCGAGAAGGACATCTTCCCCGAAGGTGCCGAGGCGACCGAGTCCGAATCCGTCCCGGCCTGACCTTCCCGCCCGTTTCCGGAAGGGCCCGTTGAACCGCTCGTCCCGCCGATCCGTGGCCGCCATCGCGGCGGCCGCACTTGTCGCCGGCGCCCTGCTGGCCGGCTGCGGCGAGGAAAACGACTCGCCGGCCGACCAGGACCGGATCGCCCTGCAGAACCTCAGCGCGCAGGTCGAACTCGCCGCCCTCGAAACCGATGTCGATGCCTTCTGCGACCTGATGCAGCCCACGCTGGTCGACGCCGCCTTCGGCGGACGCGAGGACTGCCTGAAGACTTCCGAGAGCGCCGTCGCTCCGGATTCGCCGCTGGCCGAGCTCGAGATCGAGGAGGTGGTCACCGACGGCGAGGGCGCGATCGTCACCTACAAACAGGATCCACCCGGGCAGATCCTCTTCGCCCGGGAAAAGGGCACCTGGTACATCGCCCTCGACGAACTCGCCCGCGCCCGCGAAGAGGCCCTGCAGAACGAAGGCGGCGGGAATTCAGGTTCCGGCTGATCCCTACCAGATGCGCAAGACAACGCCGCCGGTCCTTTTTCTGACTTTCAACCGCCCGGAGCAGACGGCGAAGGTCTTCGAAACGATCCGGAAGGCTGAGCCACCACGCCTCTACTTCGCCTCCGACGGTCCAAGGAAGGACCGCCCGGACGAGCGATCGCTCGTCGAAGCCTGTCGCCAGCATGTAGCCGACAACATCGACTGGCCGTGTGAGCTACATACGCTGTTCCGGGAATCGAATCTCGGCCTCGGCGCAGCGGTGAGCGAAGCGATCGACTGGTTCTTCGAGAACGAGGAGGAGGGGATCATTCTCGAGGACGACTGTCTGCCCGACCCGACCTTCTTTGGCTACTGCGGAGAGCTGCTCCAGCAATTTCGCGACAACGAGCGAGTCATGCATATCGCCGGCTGTTGTCACATCGATGGATCGAGCATCGAGGGCAGCTACTACCTTTCCAGACACCCACACATATGGGGCTGGGCCACCTGGCGTTCGGCCTGGGCGAAGTTTTCCCGCGAACGCCCAGGTGATCTTGAAGCCGAGTTCGAACCGATCGCGGCGCTGATGGGATCGCCCGAAGAGCGGGCCCACTGGCGGTTCATCCTCACGCAGACCTTCGCCGGAAAGATCGAGATCTGGTCTTACTTCTGGATTTATTCGATCTGGCGGCAGGGCGGATTGAGCGTCTATCCGAGTCGGAACATGATCAGGAACATCGGCTTCGGTCCGGAAGCGGTCCACACCCGGGCCTGGAAGGACTACAAGGGTCTTCGCAGGCTGGTGCACGAACCGATGCCGCAGGTGATCCATCCGTACAGGGCTGGAACGCGTCCCGACCTCGACGAAATGGACTTCAGGGCCTACTACCGGCGACCGGGTCTGGCGAAGCGGTTGGCCCTGGTCCTCCAGAGGTCCGTCGGCCATGGCTTCGAGACTGCAAGAGCGAAGTTCGGCAGATGAAGACGAAGCCGCCGGGTTCAGGTGCTTGGTGAAAGTGCTTCGAGCGTCTGGAGAAGCCCCT
>JBBRVF010000215.1:0-3417 GCA_038247145.1 Solirubrobacterales bacterium
GCCCGGACCCCAAGCGAATCATCGAATACCTGCCAAAGGTCAGGCCGACCTGGTTCTTCGCAGTACCGCGGATCTGGGAGAAGCTCAAGTCGGGCCTGGAGAGCATGCTGGCCGGCCTGCCCGACGAACAGCGCGAAAAGGCCCAGGGTGGGCTCGATGCGGCGATCCGGAAAGTGCGGCTCGAGCAGGCCGGCGAGGAAGTCCCCGAGGAGATCGCGGCTGCCGTGGCCGCCGCCGACAAAGCCCTGTTCGCCGGACTGAGGACCAACCTCGGATTCGACCGCTTCGTCGCGGTGAGCGTCAGCGCGGCGCCGATCCCGGTCGAAGTACTCGAGTTCTTCCACGCCATCGGCATCCCGATCGGCGAGCTCTGGGGGATGTCGGAGACCTGCGGCGTGATCACGATCAACCCGCCGGACAGGATCCGCATCGGCACCGTCGGACCGCCGGTTCCCGGGGTTGAGATCAAGGTCGCCGAAGACGGCGAGCTGCTCTGCCGCAGTCCCTATGTCATGCCCGAGTACCGAAACCAGCCGGAGAAAACCGCCGAGACGATCATCGACGGATGGCTTTACACCGGCGACATCGGCGCCATTGACGAAGAGGGCTACGTGACCATCCTCGACCGCAAGAAGGAACTGATTATCAACGCGGCCGGCAAGAACATGTCACCGGCCAACATCGAGGCTCACGTCAAAGCAGCTTCTCCGCTGGTCAATCAGTGCGTCGCAGTCGGCGACGGTCGGCCCTACAACGTGGCGCTGATCGTGCTCGACCCGGACTTCACCCCGGTCTGGGCAGCCCAGAACGGACTCGAAGGACTCTCGCTCGAGGAGCTGGCCGAAAACGAAAAGGCAATCGCCGCCATCCAGGAGGGCATCGACAGGGCCGGCGAGAAGATGGCCCGGGTTGAACAGATCAAGAAGTTCAGCATCATTCCCGGCGAGTGGCTGCCGGGGGGCGATGAACTCACCCCGACCATGAAGCTCAAGCGCAAGCCGATCTCGGAGAAGTACCAGGCCGAGATCGAAGCTCTCTACGGCGATTGAGTCCGGGTCGTCGTGTCGGCCGAAGCCGCGGTCTTCGAACACATTGCGGTAACCCGCCTGCCTGAACTCCAGACGGCAGGCGGGATGTTCCGCGCCACGCCGCGGGTCGATTCGGTCGGCGAGGGCGCTCCCGATTCAAGCGTTCTGCGGGCCGGGGCGATCGTGCTGCTGGGCCTGCTGCGAGCCGATGAAGTCGGACTGGAGCATCCGTTCTCGACCGGCGCGCTTCGGACCCGGGTGCTGGGGGACCTGAGCGGTCCCGAGGTCGGGCCGGGAGAGCTCGGCATCGCGCTCTGGGCAGAGTCCAGGGCCGATGGCGGTGCGGTGGGCGAGATTGCAGGGCTGATTGCCGCACGGATGGCCTCCGGCTTCGAGCGGGTGCCGCTGGAGCAGCTTGCCTGGCTGGTCTCCGGCCTGACGGAGGCGTCGGTCAGAGTGGGGGACGGGCCCGAGCTTGACGCCCTGCTCGAGCAGGCGGGCCGGGCCCTGGCTGACCGAGTCGACAGGCAAAGTGGCTTCGCGCACGATCTGCTCCATCGGATCGGGGGCGGTTTGACACCGGTTTCCGGCCAGTTCCACTGCCTGACCGCCTTCTGCCACATGAAGCGGGCCGGACATGATGATCGCGCGGCCGCACTCGCTCAGCCCCTGGTGTCGGCGCTGCTGTCGATCCAGCGCGAAGACGGTTCATGGCCCGGGATTATCGATCCCGTCAGAGGCGAGGCCGCCGCCCTCTATCCGGTGCTTACCGCCACCCAGGTGGCTTACGCCCCGACCGCTCTCAGGATCGCCGCCGAGGGGGGGCTTGAGGGGGATCTCCCCGGGGCCTCACAAGGCTCCGTAGCCTGGGCTCGCGGTGGCAACCGTCTCGACTTCGACCTGGTCCACGAAGCGGAGGCCCGGCTCGACCGTGGCATCGTGCCGCGCCGTGTGCCCGGAGCGGTCTCGAGGGGGTTCACGGCGGCGGCCAGACGGCTGCGAGGCCACCTCGCCGAGCCCGATCCGGACGACCTGATCCTGGATCCGGATGTATCCAGCGAGGATCTCGGCTGGCTCCTGGAGGCCTGGGCCGGCCGGTGAGGGGCGCGGGCTCCGGTAGCCTGCAGTTGTGGCATCAAAACGACAGATATTCGTAGGCAGGGTTCCGGTCGGCGGCGGCGCTCCCGTCGCGGTCCAGACCATGACCAAGACCGAGACCGCCAACCTCGAAGCGACCATGGAACAGATCGAGAAGGTGGCCGAAGCCGGTGCCGACCTGGTCCGCGTGGCTGTGCCAAGGGACAAGGACGTCGAAGCGCTGAAGACGATCGTCAAACGCTCTCCCATCCCGGTCATCGCCGACATCCACTTCAACCACACGCTCGCACTGAAGGCGATCGAAGCCGGAGCCGACTGCATCCGGCTGAACCCTGGCAACATCGGTGGTCGGGACAAGGTTGCGGAAGTGGCCGAGCTGGCAAATCTCAAGAACGTTCCGATGAGGATCGGGGTCAACTCGGGGTCATTGCCCAAGCACCTCCACGCCCTCGAGGAGGAGAACCCGACCGAAGCGCTGGTGACCGCAGCCGTCGAGTTCGTCACCCTGATGGAGAACCTCGACTTCACCAACTTCAAGGTGTCGATCAAATCGACCAACGTGCCGAATACGATCGCCGCCAACCGCCTGCTCTCGGAGAAGATCCCTTACCCGCTTCATTTGGGCATCACCGAAGCCGGCACCAAGTGGTCGGGATCGCTGAAGTCCGCGGTCGGCCTGGGGGCCTTGCTGGCCGACGACATCGGCGACACCATCCGGATCAGCCTCTCGACCTTCCACGCCGAGGAAGAAGTCAAGGTCGCCTGGGAGATCCTCAAGGCCCTCCAACTCCGCGAACGCGGACCCGTCCTGATTGCCTGCCCGACCTGCGGCCGGCTCCAGTTCGACATGGATGCTGTCGTTGCCGAAGTAGAGCAGCGGCTCGAGTCCTACGAGGAGGCGATCGAGGTCGCGGTGCTCGGCTGTGCGGTGAACGGGATCGGGGAAGCCAAGCACGCCGACTTCGGAATCGCCGGCGCCAAGGACGAAGGTGTGGTCTTCGCCCACGGCAAGGCGCTGAAGAAAGTTCCGACCGCCAAACTGGTCGACACCCTCTTCGAGCAGATCGACCTCTCGCGGGACCGCGACGGAGAGGTCCACTTCGACGAGAAGGAATCTGCCGTAGGTCAGGCCTGGGTCCAGAAGATCGAAGAAGAAAACGCCGGCGACCTCACTCCCGAGAAGATCGCCGCGATGGAGAAAGAAGCCGCCCTGAAGGGTGAGTCGGACGAGGTTCTGGTCGACGAAGAGATCTCGCCCACCGCAGGACGCCGCTTCACCAGAGCCTGAGAC
>JBBRVF010000216.1:0-3416 GCA_038247145.1 Solirubrobacterales bacterium
CCCCGAACGAGGCGCCACCGAGGCGGGTCAGACCGACCAGCGTGAAAGGCCGGGCCTTGCCGGTACCGACCAGCAGGATCTGATCGCCGATCCCGAGGTCTGAACGGTCTGCGGCAGCTTCGTCCAGCGCAGCTTCATTCGGCTTTTCGGGTTTGCGTCCCTCGGAGTACTCCGAGGTCTCGAGGCCTTCCGGCGAGGTAGAGGCGATGAACTGTGGTGAGAAACCGCCGCCGGTCGAGTCGCCGTCGGTGCCTAGGATGGCGCCTTGCGAGAAGACGTCGCCGGAGGCGATCCGCACACCGTCGACCTTCTCGACCGTGCCCAGAATGGAGGCGTCGAAGGCCGGGTTGCTGCCGTCCTCCTGGGCCACCTGCTGCTTCGCGGTGATCGCCACGTCGGTGTTCTCGTTGGCACCGACGAAGATGTCGCTGAAGGCTTCGTTGGTGGTATCGGTCAGCACGTAGGTGCCGGAGACCAGCGCGATCCCGAAGACGACGGCGATCGCGGTCATGATCGAGCGCCACTTGCGCGCCCAGAGGTTCTTGAAGGTCAGGCTGAGCAAGGCTGCTACCTCAGGCCAGCTGCTTGAGAAGCTCGATCACGGCATCGGCCGACTCGGGCGGCGCGTCGTGAACAAGCTTGCCGTCCCGCAGGGCGATCAGGCGGTCTCCGCGGGCTGCGGAATCGGGCTCATGGGTGACCATGATCACCGTCTGGCCATACTCGTCGACCGAGCCCCGGAGAAGGTCGAGCACGTCATGCGAAGACTTCGAGTCGAGGTTGCCGGTCGGCTCGTCGGCGAACAGCACGGTCGGCCTGGTGACCAGGGCGCGGGCCACAGCGACCCGCTGCTGCTGGCCGCCCGAGAGCTCAGAGGGGCGGTGGTCCCGACGGTCGCCGAGCCCTACCCTGGCGATCAGCTCGTCGACCCAGTCCTGGTCGGGCTTCTGACCGGCGATCGACAGCGGCAGCACGATGTTCTCTTCGGCCGAAAGAACCGGCAGCAAGTTGAAGAACTGGAAGACGAAGCCGAGCTTGTCGCGACGAAGCTGGGTCAGGTCACCGTCGTCGAGACCGGTGATCTCGGTGCCGTCGATCTCGACCGAACCGGTTGAAGGGTTGTCGAGTCCGGCGAGCACATGCATCAGCGTCGACTTTCCCGAGCCGGAAGGTCCCATGATCGAGGTGTAGACGCCTTTGTCGAAGGTCACGTCTACCCCGTCGAGAGCGCGGACCTCGGCCTCGCCCTCGCCATAGATCTTGGTGAGTTCGGACGCGGTGACGATGGTCGCGCCCGATGCTCCGGACTGGGGAGTTTCCTGAAGGGTGGATTCCATGATGTTGCTGACGCTAGCAGGCAAACCGGCTCGTGAACGAGGCTTCAGGGTCATCCCCGACAGCCCGGCCCCGGACCCTTAGGGGGCGGCAATCCGGAAGCGGCGCCCCGGGGAGCGCCGCTTCCTCATGCCGTCTGAGCCGGTTCGATCCGGCAGGCGGTCAGACCTGACGCGGCATCAGCACCTCGCGGGCGATGACCATGCGCTGGATCTGGCTCGTGCCTTCGTAGAGCTGCATGATCTTGGCGTCACGCATGAACTTCTCGACCGGGTAATCCTTGATGAATCCGTAGCCACCGTAGACCTGGACGGCATCGGTGGTGACTTCCATCGCCGAGTCGGCGGCGAAGCGCTTGGCCTGCGAGGAGGCCAGCGTGTTGGAGATGCCGCTGTCGAGCTGCCAGGCCGAGAGCCAGGTCAGCAGACGGGCGGCGTCAACCTTGACCGACATGTCGGCGATCAGGAACTGGATCGCCTGGTGCATCGCGATCGGCACACCGAACTGCTGGCGCTCCTTGGAGTAATCGGCGGCGGCCTCGAAGGCGCCGCGGGCGATGCCGACGGCCATCGCGGCCACACCGGGACGGGTGCGGTCGAGGGTCATCATGGCGAGCTTGAAGCCCTTGTTCTCCTCACCGATCATGTTCTCGGCCGGAACCTCGACGTCGTTGAAGGTGACGGTCGCGGTGTTGGATGCCCGCTGACCCATCTTGTCTTCCTTCTTGTCGATCGTGATTCCGTCCTGGCGGTCGACCACGAAGGCGGTGATGCCGCGGCTGCCGGCGTCCGGATCGGTTTTGGCGTAAAGGGTGTACCAGTCGGCGTACTGACCGTTGGTGATGAAGCACTTGGAACCGTTGATGACGTACTTGTCACCCTTCTTGACGGCACGTGTCTTCATTCCGGCGACATCCGAGCCGGCGTCGGGCTCGGTCAGGCAGAAAGAGGCGAGCTTCGGCGACTCACCGAGCATGCCGAGGTACTTCTTCTTGGTCGCTTCCGATCCACCGAGATCAACCGGTGCGGCAGCGAGTCCGTTGGCGCCGATGCTGGTGCCGATGCCTGAGCAGCCCCAGGCGAGTTCCTCTTCGATCAGGCAGCCGGAAAGGTAGTCGAGCCCCGCGCCTCCGTACTCCTCGGCGAGGTGGTTGTTCATCAGCCCGACTTCCCAGGCCTTGTCGATTACATCCTGCGGCCAGGTGCCGTCCTTGTCGTACTCCCAGGCGACCGAGCGCATCTCGTTCTCGGCGAAGTTGTGGGCCATCTCTCGAAGGTCCTTCTGCTCGTCTGTAAGCGTGAAATCAACCACTTGTCGATCAAACTCCTCGGGTCGGTGTGGCCCGCGTGTCCGGGCCGGTCTTTGGCAGTCGGGTGGCCGAAAAGCGGCCCGATTGACTGGTCAGTCAATAACTTTCGACCAAGGGTACCGGATCGACCTGCGCCGCGGTCTAATCTGGCCCTATGACTTCAGCGATCGGAGCTTCCGAGTTTTGGCTCGTACTACTGCTCACGGTGCTGATCGTCGTGCCGATCGCGGGGGTGGCCTTCGCCCGCTCGGGCAAAGGGTTCGAGGAGCTCGGCAAGGGTCAGTTCTCGATCGACCGCGATGACGATCTGGGAAGCGGCATGACCGGGGCCGACTCGCCGGCGGCCGCGGAGCAGCAGCGGGCCGAGGAGGTCCGCCAGATGATCGAGGCGGCCGACTTCCGCAGCCAGGCACGGGGCGAAGGCCGGCTGGATGTCGAAGATGAGATCGAGCGGCTCCTGGCGGGAGAAACGGCGGACCAGAAACCGGAGCCCCCCGGTTCGCGTCCCGCAGACGGCGAAACCAGTGTGCGCGCCGAGGTGAGGCAACTGGTCATCGCCAACAACGAGCGCCGGGCCAGACGGGGCGAGCAGCCACTCGACGTCGAGTCCGAGGTTGAGCAGCGAATGCAGGAATGGAGCTGAAGGCCGGCCGCGCCCTGATTAGGATGGGGTCATGGATGAAGACCGTTCTATCTACGAGCTCGAGGACCTCGTCGTCCAGCCGGGCACCTACTTCAACCCCCAGACCGAAGTCGTGGTGATCGTCGACGA
>JBBRVF010000217.1:0-3401 GCA_038247145.1 Solirubrobacterales bacterium
AGAAACCGAGAGCGTCGAGCAGGTAAACCAGTGCGACGGTCGCGAAGGTGAAAGAAAGGGCCAGACCGGCAACGATGCCGACCGGCCTGCGGCGGCCTCCGGTGGCCCCGGCCGCGAGCGCAATTGGCAAGACCGGAAGGATGCAAGGCGAAACCGCGGTCGCGGCACCGGCAATGAACCCGAAGAGAACCAGCAGAAGCATCCGGCCAATGATGACGACCCCGCCTAACGGGCGGCTCAGGCGACGGGCAGCGAGACCGTGAAACGGGCTCCGCCCAGCGGGGATTCGGAACAGGTGACCCGGCCGCCGTGAACCTCGGCGACAGCCTTGACGATCGCGAGGCCGAGGCCCGAACCGCCGCTTTCGCTGGAGCGGGAAGTATCGAGACGGGCGAAGCGGTCGAAGACCCGTTCTCTCAACTCGGGTGGAACGCCCGGTCCGTCGTCGTCGACGTTGATCTCGACCCGGCCGGCCCGCTCGATCGCGTTGACTTCGATCGGACCCTCCCCGGTGGTGTGGGCGATCGCGTTGGAGATCAGGTTGGACACTGCGCGACCCATGCGCTCGCGGTCGATCGCCACAGGACGCGGGCTGATTTCTCCCAGTTCGATCCGGCGCCCGGTCGCTTCCCGGAAAGCCTCGACCTCGGCCGCGAGCAGGGGTTCGAGTTCGCCCCGTTCGGGCTCGGCCTGCACGCCGGACTCGGCCCGGGCGAGCAGCAGCAGGTCGTCGACCAGTCTCTCCATCCGGTCGGTAGCCGCCCTGACCTGTGCGGTGACCCGCCGGACCTCCTCCGGGCCGGGATCGGGGTTCCTCGAGAGCAGCTCGAGCTGACCCTTGACGATGGTCAACGGCGTGCGCAGGTCATGCGAGGCGTCGGCCACGAAGGTACGCTGGCCGGTGAAGGCGGACTCGAGCCTCTCCAGCATCAGGTTGAAGGACTCCGCCAGGCGCCGGACTTCGTCGTTCCGGGTCTCCTCGATCGGCATCCGGGAAGAAAGCTCGCCGCCATCAACCCCTCCGGCAACGGTGGCCATCCTGCGGATCGGGCGGGCCGTGCGACTGGCCAGGAACCAGCCCGCGGCGGCGGCAACCAGAAGGGTGATGAGCCCGACGACGAGGAAGGTCCGGCTGAGGCCGTCGAGCGCCCTGTCCACCGGCGCCAGCGGCTGCCCGACCCGGACCGTCGCGCGGTTTTCGTCGGGCAGCGGGACCGCGGAGGTCAGCAGCCGCACCTCACCGACATCCTCGATCTCCAGAGTCGAGAAACCACCTCCCGAAGTGAGCAGGCGGGCAGCGCTTTCCCGGTCGTCTTCGGCATGGCCGCTGTCATCGGAGTCGTTGGACCCCGATTCCCTGTTTCCGTGCTCGGAGTCCTCGGAGTCCGAGCCGGCTTGCCGCGCGGGCCGACCGTCAGGCCTCAGGTCGGTCGGCAGTCCGAGCAGTTCGGGCTGGTTCGTCGCGGTCCCACCGCCTAGCACGGAGATCGCGATCAGGCGGGAGGCCGGGCTGTACGGCAGGGCGTTCACGAGCCGGCTGGCCCTCAGCGTGTACTCGCCCGGGTCGAGCGAAGGCGGCGCGGCCATGCTACGTGAAAGGTTCTCGACTTCCCGGGCCAGATCGGTATCGGTCTGGTCACGAAGGTCGGACCCGGTGCCACGGTAAACCGCCACATAGGTGATGCCGAGCGCCACCGCCATTATCAGGGCGATCGAGATCGCAAGGCGTCCCCGCAGTCCGATCGCGTTCAGGTGCCCCATCAGACCTGCTCACGAAGCCGGTAGCCGACCGAACGCAGGGTCTCGATCGGGTCTTCGGTTCCCGCGATCGCCAGCTTGCGCCTCAGGTAGGCGATGTAGACGCCGACGACAGTGGTCCCGGGATCGTAGTCGTAACCCCAGACCCCGTTCAGCAGCTGTTCCCTGGAGAGCACCTGGCCCGGGTGCCTCATCAGGAAGGCGAGCAGATCGAACTCCCGGGCCGAGAGGTGGACTTCCTTCTGCCGGCGGCTGACCGTGCGCTTGAGCAGGTTCATCTGGATGTCGGCGACATTGAGCTCGGTGGCCTGGGTCTGGCCGGGCGCTCTCAGATGCGCCCGGATCCGCGCCGCCAGCTCCTCGAAAGCGAACGGCTTGGTCACGTAGTCGGTCGCCCCTCCGTCGAGGCCGGCGACGCGGTCGGATACCTCGGCCCTGGCGGTCAGCAGGATGACCGGCGTCTCGCTTTCCGAAGCACGAAAAGCCTGGAGGATTTCCATTCCGGAGCGGCCCGGCAGCATCAGGTCGAGCACGAGCAGGTCGAAACGCCCGGTCAGGGCCAGGGCCTCCCCTTCCTCGCCGTCGTGCACGCAGGTGACCGCGTAGCCCTCGGATTCGAGCCCACGCCCGACAAAGTCCGCTATAGAGCGTTCGTCTTCCACGACAAGTATTCGCATCGGCTGCTGATGCTAGAGGGGCCGGGGGCTCCCACCAAGAAGATAAGAAAACTCTCACGCAGGTCTTATCCGGGGGCAGGGCGGCAGGGTCACTCTTTGTCCATGGACGAAAAGCTCGACCCCAAAGAGATTGCCCGGATAAAGAAGCTGGCCCGCTCCGCGCGGATCACGCGGATCCGTCGCCGGACCGCAGTGACCGCGGCGACGCTTGCCACGCTGTTCAGCGGCGCGATTCTGGCCCGGACCCAGCTCGACCAGACCGGGCAGCCCGGGGGAGCGCAGACTGTGCTGGTCTCCAGAACCGAACCCGTAACGGGATCCGACCCCGAAGCGGAAAACGGATCCGGCGACGAGCACGGTGTGCTGAGCGCAATCGTCGAAACGGCTACCGGAGTCATCAACGGCAGCGACACCCCTACTGCGAGCCAGAGTGTCTCCCCGAGTCCCCCCACCCAGCCGCTGACCACCAGCCAGTCCTGAGAGAGCTTCGAATGCCTGCTATCGACGTGAAAGAGAAAACCACCTCGCCTCATGTCAACACGGAGTTCGCCGCACTCGGTGGCAGGGTGTCGATCGAAGCGGGCGGCGCCGGCTCCGACGCCGCGGTCGAGCGGGCCGCGGCATCGGTCAGGGATCTCCAGCAGCGCCTGACCCGCTTTGAAGCCGACAGCGAACTGAGCCGGCTGAATGCCGATCGGCGAACCGACGTACCCGCCAGTCCGATCATGCTCAGGTTCGCGGCGACCGTCGCTCTCGCCGGTAACCTCAGCGGCGGGCTGGTCGATGCGACCTGCCTGGACGAGGTCGAATCCGCCGGCTACGTCAGATCCCTCGGCCCCGAGCCCGTAACCAGTGTGATCTCCGGACTCGCCGGCGAAGCGCCGTCTGGTCTGGCCGGCCCGGGTGGACCGGATCCGCGAAACCGCTGGATGGCGGTGACGGTAGACCCGAAACGGGGAACCGTCT
>JBBRVF010000218.1:0-3380 GCA_038247145.1 Solirubrobacterales bacterium
ACCGCGGTCGTCGGGTTCAGCGTGCCACCGGTGACGGGGAATACGACCGAGCCCTTCTGTACCTTGGCCGGCTTCACCGGGGTGACCTTGATCTTGTTCTTCGTCAGAACTTTCGCCGGGCGCTTGTCGATCGTCAGGGCGGTCGTACCGCTTGCGATCGGGTTGGCCGAAGCTCCGGCCGAGAAGACGAGCGCTACTGCGAGGGTTACGAGAGACGCAAATCCGGCCCCTGCCAGGCGTGCAAATCCTCGATCCTCCTTTACTGCTGCTGCTGAGAACATCGAACTACCTCCGTTGTTGGTTTGACATCTACCCGCTATACGGAGGCAGGTCCGGAATCGGTTGACGAATCCGGAATTCTTTTTCAGGTATCGCTCAGGATGCCGGCCTGCGGGACTCGCCGAGGCGCCCACCGACAAAGAAAAGCGTGATCAGGAAGCCGACCAGAGAAAGACCGGCGTTCAGCCCAAAGGCGGCGTGTAGTCCATCGATCAGACCGCTCTGCGTGGCGAAGACCGTGGTGGTCAGGGCGAGACCGACCGAGCCCCCGGCGACCTGGAACATGTAGATGATGCCTCCGGCGAGGCTGGTTCTCGATTCGTCGACCGATGTCACCGCCGCGGTGGTCGCCGACGAATAGAAGAGTCCGACCCCTATGCCGAGCACGACCATGCCGGGAACAATCTCACCGAACCCGCCGCCGGCACTCACGCCGGTCAGGAGCAGCAGGGGACCGGCAGCGATACAGGCGGCACCGACCGATACGATCGGCTTGGCCCCCAGCCGGTTGTAGAGGGGTCCCGATACGAATGAGGTCGCGGCGAAGACAGCCATGAACGGCAGCAGGCCCATGCCGGATTCGAAGGCGTTGTAGTCGAACTCCTTCTGCATGTACTGCGGCAGGTAGAAGAGGGCGCTGAAGAAAGTCGCCGACATGAACAGGATCGCCAGACAGGAGGCGGCGAAGCTCGGGTTCCGGATAACGTCGGGAGGGATCAGCGCGTGAGCGGATGCGCGTCGCTCGATCACGCCGAAGGCAGCCAGCAGGAGGAAGCCGGCCACCATCGAGACCAGGACTCTCGGATCCTCCCAGCCGATGTCGACCACCTGATCGAGCGCGACCATGATCAATACGAGGCCCAGCGTCACCGAAACGATTCCCCCGTAGTCGATCCTGCGGTCGTCGGTTTCCGGCCTGGGCTGGTGGATATAAAGCCAGACCACCGTGATCGCAATCGCCGTGATCGGGATGTTGAGGAAGAGGATCCAGCGCCAGCTGAGGAACTCGGTCAGCGCGCCGCCGAGCATCGGGCCCAGGGCGTTGCCGATGCCGGCCACACCGAGGATCAGCCCGCCGGCCAGCCCGGCCTTCTCAGCCGGCAGGGCGCCATAGGTCATGCCGAGGATCGAGGGCCACATCAGCGCCCCGCCGACGCCCATCAGGGCACGACAGGCGATCAGCCAGGCCTCGGACTGGGCCGCTCCGCCTAGCAGCGACATCGAAGCGAAGATCCCGGCTCCGAGGAAGAAGGCCTCCCGCCTTCCGAACAGGTCGGCCAGACGACCTCCGGTGACGATCAGCACGCCGAAGCTGAGCGAATATGCGTTGACCACCCACTGGGTGGTGGTCACGCCCGTGTCGAAGTCTTTTTCGATCGCCGGGATGGCCACGTTCATCGCCGTGATGTCGTTGGCGATGACCAGCACCCCGAGGGCCATCGCGAAAAGAGAAAGCTTGACCGACCGGTCCACGCCCCAACCATAGTGGTCAATGACAGACGAAAAGAAAAGTGATCCGATCCAGTCGACTCTCCGTAATACCCCCTGACATCGAAACAACCGGGCCTGTAACCCGGGCCGGCCGGGATCCTTCGCCTGGTCGGCCCGGGGTGGCCCGGACACTGTGAATACGATCCGAACGCCCAAGCTCGAACCAGACAATCGAAAGCCGTGATCAGAGACAGGAACAAACCTCAGCAGCTTGACGACGAAGCCCTGCTGATCCGGGTTGCGGACAGTGACCAGAAGGCTTTCGAGGCGCTCTACGACCGCTATGAGAAGCGGGCTTTCTCGCTGGCCTACCGGGTTCTCGGCTCGCGCGCCCTGGCAGAAGAGGCGACCCAGGAGGCCTTCCTCTCGATCTGGAAAAACGCGCCCAGCTACGACCCCTCCCGCGGCAGTGCCGGTGGCTGGACCATGGGCGTGGTCAGGAACCGCTCGATCGACCTGCTGAGGAGCCGCTCCGGAGCAGCCCCCGACCTCGATCACGACGACGAAGCCGCGCTGGATAACACCGTCGGCTCCCGGGGCACCGAGAACGTGGCGATCGAGCGCGATACCCAGCGGCGCGTCAGGTCGGTGGTCGCAGATCTACCCGAAAAGCAGTCGAAGGTCATCAGCCTCGCCTACTTTGGCGGATTCAGCCAGTCGGAAATCTCCGAGATGCTTGACTTACCCCTCGGCACCGTCAAAGGGCGCATGCGCCTCGGACTCGAAAGGCTGCGCGGCGGCCTCGAAGAAAGTGGAGCACGGGCATGAGCGAAGACATTCATCGGAACCATAGGGAGCAGCTCGCCCCCTACCTGCTGGGCGCGCTCACGCCGACCGAACTGGCCGACCTCGAACACCACGTCGAGGGCTGCGCCGAATGCCAGGCCGAGCTGCGGTGGCTGAACCCGGCCGCCGAAATCCTCCCCACCGAAATCGATCAGGTAGAGGTTCCGTCGCGGATGCGAAGCAGCGTGATGGCGGCCGTGGCCGAAGAAGTCGAGCGCGAGGCCGCCGAAGCTCGTAGTCCCGAAGATGAGGCCGAGCGCCGCCGCCCTGCCTGGTTTCGTCTGCCCGACTTCGGGACCTCGCCCGCCCTCGCCGGAGCCTTTGCCCTGATCCTGGTCGTCCTCGTGGCCGGCGTCGGCGGGTACGTACTCAATTCGAGCGGAGGTGGCAGCGGTGAAAGCTCGGTGATCGCCGGCACTTCCACCAACGGCTCCGATGCCGTCCTGGTAAGTGACGGCGGAGCCGGGACCCTCCAGATATCCGAACTCGACCGGCCCGGGCAGGGCGACGTCTACCAGGCATGGATTCAGCGCGGCAAGCGCATCGAGCCGACCGACTCGCTCTTTCTGCCTCGCGCCGACGGGACGGCGACCGCCGCGATCCCAGACCTCGAGGGAGTCACCGCCGTGCTGGTCAGCACCGAACCGGAAGGCGGCAGCGCCTCTCCAACCACCACGCCGGTGATCACCGTTCCAGTAAGCAGCTGATCTCCGCGGGGCCTCTACCCGCAAGGCCGTAGAGTGGGGTCGATGGAAGAAAGTGAGACATCGGGCGAACCGATCACCGCCGAAGGCCTCGAGACCCTGAAGGCAGAGATCGAGGAG
>JBBRVF010000219.1:0-3370 GCA_038247145.1 Solirubrobacterales bacterium
GGGCATGATCGCGCCGGAGAAGCCGCCGTTCTGGATGGCGTAGAGCGCGTCTTCGTAGCTTTCGGTGCGCTGGTTGAGGTTCGGTCCCTGGACCCGGGTGCTGCGGTTGCCGGTTCCTTCGGCTCCGGCGGCGGCGAGGGTGTGGCAACCGGCGCAGTTGGCGGCGAAGAGCTCGGCACCGCCGCGTTCGGGGCTGCTTTCGGAGACCTCGATCCCCTGCTCGCCGAAGCCGCAGGCGGAAAGGCCCAGGGCGGCGGCGACAGCGAAGGTTGTGATCAGGACGGCACGCACAGCCACAGCATCATATTGTCTGCGGCGGAAAATGGCCGCCCCGGATCCAATCGAGTTTCGCCAGGCGGTCGGAATGCTGCCCACTGGCGTAACCGTGATCGGCGCTCTGGGCCCAGAGGGCCCGGCCGGCGCGACGGCTTCGGCGGTCTGCTCCCTCTCTCTGGAGCCGATGATGATGCTGGCCTGCCTCGACCGCGGCTCACGAACCCTGCTGGCCGTTCAGGGCGCCGACCGCTTCGTGATCAACGTTCTCGGCCGCGACCAGCGCCGGGCGGCCGAGGTTTTCGCGACCAAGATCGAGCAACCGGAGAAATGGGACTCGGTGGGCTGGGGAGAGCACCACGGCATTCCGCTGATCGAAGGCTGCCCGGCTCATGTGGTCTGCGCCCTGCGTGACGTGATCTCCGCGGGCGACCACGTGATCATCACCGGCGACGTTCTCGAGGTCGAGGCGGTACCGGGCGATCCGCTGATCTACCACGGCGGTCTGTTCCGCGGCCTGGACTCCGGGCCGGCCGCCGGGGAGGATTCCGCCGGGCAGCCGGAGGCCGGACCCCAGACCGGCGGACCGGACCAGTGAGCGTCGGCCCGGCCGTGGGGCGCCCCTGGTACTGGCTTGACGTTTTCACCGAAACGCCGCTGACCGGCAACGGCCTGGCGGTCGTGCTCGATGCCGACGGCCTCTCTCCGGAGACCATGCTTGCCTTCGCGCGCGAGGTCGGCCTCTCCGAGACGACTTTCGTCCAGACGGCGAGCGCCGATGGTGCCGACTACCGGAACCGGATCTGGACGGTCGGCGGGGAGATCCCCTTCGCCGGCCATCCGTCGCTGGGCACCGCGGTGGCGGTGGCCATCCACGGCTACAGTGGCGACAGCTCAGGCGAGGGCGACGGGGGCGGCGCAGTGGGCGAAGGAGCCGGGGGCCGCTTCATCCAGCAGACCGGCGTGGGCAGCCAGCGGGTAGAAGCCCGCTGGGAGGACGGCGTCTGGTCGGCCTCGGTCGAGCAGGAGCCGGCGAGCTTCGGCGAGGTCTTCGCCCGCGACCGGGTGTCGAGGGCTTTGGGGCTCGCCCCGGAGCGCATGGACCCGGAGCTGAGCTGCCAGATGGCTTCGACCGGGCTGCCGGCCTTGCTCGCACCGGTGGCCGATCTCGACGCGCTCGGCGACTGCGAACCTGACTTCGACCATTTGCGGGAGCTGGACACGAGCCCGGCGCTCAACCTCTACGCCTTCGTCCACGAGCGTGGCTCACGCACGGTCAGGGCCCGCTGCTTCGGCGCCGACCTCTCCGGAATCGAGGATCCGGCGACCGGATCGGCCGCCGGGCCTCTGGTCGCCTATCTGCAGGACTGTCTCGACATCGACCGCATCGTCGTCGAGCAGGGAGTCGAGATGGGCAGGCCGAGCCGGATCGAGGCGAGTATGGAGGCCGGCCGGCCGCTGGTATCCGGGGCGGTCACCGTGCTTGCTTCAGGAACCGTCCACCTCCCCTGACCGTCCACGTCCCGGGCACCCGCGCTCGAGCGACGCCGAACCGGCAGCGGCTTCAGGTCAGCATTCGCGAAAACCCGCGCCGGTTGGAGAGTTCGCTCTTCTCCGGCAGGTTTGCGGATCGCCGGCGCGGATATGTTCGTCCCTGATGGCAACCGAGACCCGAGGAGAAAACCGATGACGATCGCAATCGCCGGAGGGCACGGCAAAGTGGCACTGATCCTGGCCCGGCTGCTGAGGGACCGGGGCGATGTGCCTCGTTCGCTGATCCGCGACTCCTCGCAGTCCGGAGATGTGGCCGGGGCAGGCGGAGAACCGGTCGTGGTCGATCTCGAAGAGGGCACGGACGAGAGCCTTGACGCCGCTCTTACCGGCTGCGACGCGGTCGTCTTCGCCGCCGGCGCGGGTGCCGACAGCGGGCCCGAGCGCAAGGAGACCGTCGACTACGGGGCAGCGGTGAGGCTGATCGAGTCGGCCCGCCGGAGCGGGATCACCCGCTACGTGATGCTGAGTTCGGTCGGCGCCGATGCCGAGAAGCAGGGTGACGAACCCTTCGACGTCTACCTGCGGGCCAAGGGCAGGGCGGACCGGGAACTTGCCGAAAGCGGGCTCGACTTCACCATCGTCCGCCCGGTCACCCTCACCGACAAATCCGGGAACGGCCGGATCGCGACCGACGAAGATATGGAGCGTGAGATACCGCGTGAAGACGTCGCCGAGACGATCGCCGGAGTGCTGCGGCGCGACGATCTGGTCGGCGTCACCTTCACTTTCGGCTCGGGCCAGGTCGGGATAGGCGAGGCGCTCGGCAGCCTCGTCTGAGCAGCACCCGGTCGGCTTCAGAACATCCCGGCCGTGGTTTCGATCGCCCGCCAGACGAGGAAAGCGACCACGAAGCAGGCGACAGTCATGACGCCGGTCTCCCGGCGCACGATCGCCAGCGCCACCTGCTGCTGACGGTCTTCGTCGAGCGAGGCAAAGTCGGTCTCGCCGAGTTCCTGGCTGGCCGAAGCGCCCCTCATCGCTTCTGCCAGCACCGAGGCGACGACGGGCAGCGCCACGTAGAGGTAGTGGAGGCCGTCGTCGGCGCGGACCCCGCCGAGGTAGATCGCCGCCTCGAGCAGGACGAAGGCGAGCGTCATGATCTGGGCGGCGCGCAGCAGGTACCAGAACGGGATCGATACGCGGTCGGCCCGCCACGCCAGGCCGCCGATCGTACCTGCGGTCAGGTTGGTCGCGATAACGGCCAGTCCCAGCGCCAAGTAAGCATCAGACATCTGTCAATCCCGTCCAGAAGGGTCGGAGTTCGGCTTGTATATGCGGAAAATCACTATGTAGCAACTTGATACAAAGTAGGTCAGAGTATCTTTATAAACCTGTGCTGAAGGTCCAGCCCCAACTCATGTCGAGGACCACCCGACTTGCTACATCAGTATCTGCCTATCCTCGTCTTCGCCGCTCTCGGTGTCACTGTCGGGCTGGCTTTCGCGACGCTCAACCTCGTCCTCGGTCCAAAGCGCCTGAAGAACCCCACCGACTCGGCCGGGGTCAGGCAGGCCGATCCGTATGAATGCGGTCTGCCCTCGGA
>JBBRVF010000220.1:0-3364 GCA_038247145.1 Solirubrobacterales bacterium
AGCAGCTGCGAGGGCAGCGGGTCCGCCAGGTCACCGGCCAGCTCACCAGCCTGCTTTGCCCAGCTTCGCCAGCGGGCGGGGCCGATCTCGCCCCCTGCCGGGTGCCGCGGGCGTGGATTCTGCTCCTCCGGTCCGGAAGGGCCGTGCTCGGATACGACAAAGCCCTTCTTCTCCAGGCGACCTTCGAGCACAAGCGAGCGGCCCGGCGTGAGTTGGTCCAGGACCCAGTGGCGGTTGAACCAGACGGCCTTGGTCTGACCGGAGTCGTCGGCGACCCGGGCTTCGACCACGCTCAGTCCGCGTCGCCGAACCCGTACCCGGCGTGAAGAGACGACCTCGACCGTCACAGAAGCGGGGACGCCGGGTTCGAGATCGGCCAGGCGGGCGCGGTCCGGGGCCTCCGAATAAGAGCCCGGGATTCGCCAGAGCAGGTGCAGAACCGTGCTCACACCGGCTTCGGCGGCCAGCTCTTCGAGCTTCTGCCCGATCCCCTTGAGCGTCGAAAGCGGGGCCTCGAACTCCGAGGCCCGCGGCCACCGCACCGGCGCCTCGAGAAGCGCCTCGAGTGCCGGCGGCTCACCACCCCCGAAAGGCGGCGGTGCTACTGGCTGGCCAGCAGCCACCACCAACTCGGCTGCCCACCTTCATGGACTTCAAGCTCGACTCCGCCGGGGGCGTGGCTGGCGATCTCCTCCAGCGGAATCGGCGCCCCGTGGCCGGCGATCGCGGTGACGATCTCGGCCCCTTCGGCAAGCATCTCGATGGTCGAAGCAAGCGTCGACCCTGCACCTCCCCAGGCGACGATCTCGCCGCCTATGAAACCGACGGCGTCGCCGCGCCGGAACCTCCCGGCCGCATCGTCGCGTCCGGCCGGGGCGATGCCGCCGGTCCGGATCTCTGCGATTGCCCCCGCAAGACGCGAGCGGTTCTCCTCGGCACCCGACTCGGGCTCGAACTCGACCAGGGCCAGCAGGCTTTCCTGCTGGGTGCGGGTGTGTACGACTACGGCGTTCTTCTCGGAGAGCTCGCAGGCCCGCTCGGCGGCCATGATCACGTTCGAGGAACTCGGCAGCACGATTATGTCGGCCGTCGGCACTTCGCCGATACCCGCCAGCAACTCGGAGGTGGAGGGGTTGAGGGTTTCCCCGCCTTCGACGACCCGGGCACCCATCGACGAGAAGAGCTGCCTCATCCCGTCGCCGGAAGAGACCACGACCACTCCGGTCAGGTGGCCGGCCATCCTCGCCTCGCGCTCGGCGATCTGCTTTCGCATGTCGGCGACATCGAGGTTGGTGACTTCGCCGGCTGAAGAAAAGACACCCATCGCCGACTCGGGATCGTCCGTATGGACGTGGACCTTGAGCGTGGCTTCGTCTCCGACCACCAGCACGGAATCGCCGATCTGCTCCAGCGAGCCGACGAAGTCGCGCGCGACCAGCCCGGAGCCCGAAACAATGAAGTTCGTGCAGTACTGGAAGCGGCTGTCCTCGTGGTGCGGCTGGCTCAGCCTGGCGGGCTCATGATGGTCGATCACCGGAAGCTCGGCGTCGTCGCCACGGAGGGCGGCGAGCACGCCGGCGAGGATCAGCACCAGTCCGTAGCCGCCGGCGTCGACCACGCCGGCTTCGGCCAGCACGTCGAGTTGCTCCGGGGTGCGCTCGACAGCCTTCTGGCCATCGGCGATCGCCTGTTCGATGACGTCGGCAAGGATCTCGTCCTGCTGCTCGGGAGTGGCTTCGGGACTGAGCCGCTGGCGATCGGCGTCGCCATGGGCCAGCTGCCGGGAGATCGAATGGGCCATCTCGCGGAAGACCGTAAGCATCGTGCCTTCGGCCGGCTCCCTGACCGAAGCGTAGGCGGCGTCGGCGGCACGACCGAAGGCCGAGGCGACCAGGACCGGGTCGACCAGCTCTCCCGGGCGGGAGGCCAGCTCTTCCGCCGCCCCGCGCACGATCTGACTGAGGATCACGCCGGAGTTTCCCCGCGCGCCCATCAGCGCGGCACGGGCCAGGGCCGAGACCAGTTGGGTGCGGCCGATCTCGTCCAGCGAGCGGCCGTCGTCAAGCCGGTCGAGCTCCTCCATGACCGCCCTCATGGTCAGGGCCATGTTCTCGCCGGTGTCGCCGTCGGCTACGGGATAGACGTTGAGGTCGTTGACCTCCTGCCTGCGGGCCTCAAGGGATCCGTAGGCGGACGCGACTACACGCCTGAACCGTTCGATGCTTGGGTCAGCCACAGTCGGCGAGCCTATAGGTCAAGCCGGACTGCCGGATCAGGCAGCTTTGGTGACCTTGTTTGCCTTGAGGCAGCGGGTGCAGACGTTGACCCGCTTGCGCGAGCCGTCCTCGACGATGCGGACCTTCTGCAGGTTCGGGTCGAAACGACGCCTGGTGGCGATCATCGAGTGGCTCCGGGAGTTGCCGAAGGACGGTCCTTTGCCGCAGGTGTGACATATGCGTGCCATTGGACGGAGCATCCTAGCCGAAAGCGGCGGCGGGCGACCGCGACCCGCATGAGCTCGAACGGATCAGCCGAGAAGCTCGCTGCGGATCTCGTTCATCCGCAGCACGGCGCGGGCCGCGCTGGCACCCTGGTCGCGTTTGCCTCCGCCGGTACGAGCGAGGGCCTGCTCCATGTTCTCGACCGTCAGCACGCCGAATCCGCAGGGAACGCCGGTCTCGAGCTGGACGTTCTGGATGCCCCGGGCGGCCTCGCCGCAGACGAAGTCGTAGTGGTCGGTCTCGCCGCGAATCACGGCCCCGAGGCAGGCGACTCCGGCGAAGCGTCCGGAGGTCGCGCAGTAGTGAGCGGCGATCGGCAACTCGAAGGCACCCGGCACCTCGAAGACCTCGATCCGGTCGTCGCCGAAACCGGCCTGCTCGAACTCCGACATCGCCCCGGCGATCAGCCTTTCGGCGAGCTCTTCGTAGAAGCTGCCGACGCAGATTGCGAAGCGGCCTTCGGGGGCCGACTGAGAAGGCTCTACGCTCACGCGCCGCGCTTGCCCGGCTTCTCGTGGTCTTCGAGCTTGCTGCGGTCGCTGAGCTGCTCGCTGTGGATCATCTCTTCATCGAGGGCGAGGCCCTGGTGGTGGAGGATGTGACCCATCCGGTCGCGCTTTGCCCGCAGGTAGCCCTCGTTGTGGAGATTCGGCGGGGCCTCGATCTTGATCTGTTCGCTCACCCGTAGACCGTGACCCTCGAGGCCGATGATCTTCTTCGGGTTGTTGGTCAGGATGCGGATGTCGTGAAGGCCGAGGTCACGCAGAATCTGAGCCCCGATGCCGTAGTCGCGCAGGTCGGCCGGCAGACCGAGCTTGAGGTTGGCATCCACCGTGTCGAGGCCTTCTTCCTGCAGCTTGTAG
>JBBRVF010000221.1:0-3354 GCA_038247145.1 Solirubrobacterales bacterium
GACGCCATCCTCGGGCGCTTCGTGACCGAGGTGATCAAGGCCTGTCAGGACCCCGGGCTGACCTGGCCCGAACAGATCGAGCTCGGGATCGAAGCCAGCCTGAACTTCCTCGCCGCAGAACCCGCCTTCGCCAGGATGTGCATCGTCGACATGTTCTCGGCCGGGCCTTCCGCGCTGGAGCGTTACCTGTCTGCTGTGCGGCTGATCGCGGCCTTCGTCGACGGAGGCCGACTCCAGATGCCCGATCGCGAAGACGTGCCGCAGTCGGTCGCCACCATGTCGGTCAACGGGGCCACGGTAGTGATCCGGGCGGAGATCGTCGCCGAGCGGACCCAGGATCTGCCCCGGGTCGGCCCCGACATCGCCTACTCGCTGCTGGTCCCCTACATGGAGCGCGATGAGGCGATGGATCGCTCCGAGCGTTACGCCGAGCGGCTCGCCGCCCGCAGCGCCGGCTGAGTGATCGCTTTCCCGACCGGGCCGCGACGAAGCTCAAATCGCGGCCCAAATTGCGCACAAAAAGCGGAAAATGCGTCCTGTCCCGCGAGTCCGGGCAATCGAGCGCAGGTATTGTCAGGCGTTGATGGCAAAAGACACTGAGAAGCTCATCCGGCAGCTCTCGCTGATCTCCTTCCTGATGGCTCAGGGGCGACCCGTTTCGGCGCTCGAGATCAAGCGGGAAGTCGAGGGATACAGCGTGATGAACGAAGACGCCTTCGCCAGGCGCTTCTACGCCGACCGGGCCGAACTCGACAGCCTCGGCATCGAACTTCAGGTCGACCGGCCGGGCGACGGCTTCTTCGAGGCCGAGCTCTACTCGCTGCCGCCGGAGAACTTCTACCTGCCGGCGATCGAGTTCAGCGATGACGAACTGGCCGCTCTGAGAACCTCGCTCAGCCTCCTGACCGAGAGCGAATTCGCCTACGCCGAACCGCTGCGGCTCGCCCTTCAGCAGGTCGCCTGGGGGCATCCGAACCCGCTCTCGGATCCGGACAATACGCCGGTCTCGATGGCCAAGTTCGCTTCGACCTCGTCGCGCGACCTGACCCAGCGCCTGGCCCGGATCGAGACCGCGATTTCCCGCCACAAGACGATCACCTTCGAATACCACACGATGGAGAGCGACCAGGTCAACTCGCGGCGGGTGGACCCGTACCACCTGGTTTTCCGCGGTGGGCAGTTCTATCTGATCGGCCACGCCCACGAACGGGATGCGGTCCGGGTCTTCAGGCTGTCCCGGATCCAGGGCAAGGTCGGCTATGCAACCAAGTCCGAGCATGACTTCACCCCGCCGGAGGAGTTCGAGCGGCGTGACTACGCCGACCTCGCCGACTGGCAGCTCGGCCAGCAGGTCGGCTCGGCGACGGTCTTCTTCCGCGAGCGCATCGCCTGGTTGATCGAGCGCGACTTCGGCCGGCACGGAACGGTGCGTGCGGCGACACCCGAAGACGGCGTGGACGGCGAGGGCATCGTGCTCGAGACCACTTACGCCAGCCAGCGGGAGCTGCTGGCCTGGGTTCTGCGGTGGCGACAGAACGCGGAGGTGCTCTCGCCGCCTGAGCTGCGGGAGGTGGCCGAGGACAGGATCGCGCTGCTTCGCGACCGCCACGTCAACGGTTTCGAGATTGCCGATTCGGCCGCGCCGGCCCCGCCGCGGGCAAAGGAGCGCCGCCAGCGAAGCAAGGACCGCTCTTCGGCGGCCATCCGCCCCGAGCGCTTCGGCCGGCTGGTGACCCTCGCGGGGATGCTGATCGGTGCCGCCAAGGACGAGATCCACCTGTCGGTCTCCGAGCTCTGCCGGGTACTTGAGCTTTCGGACGAAGAGCTCCGCGACGACATCGACGTGCTCAACGTGGTCAACTTCGGCGGCGGCACCTACGTGCTCTACGCGGAGATCAAAGGGGACGTGATCGAGGTCGACTCCGAGCCCTACGGAGATTCGTTCGCCCGCCCGGCCCGTCTGCTGCCGCTCGAGGCAAAAGCGCTGGTTGCCGCAATCGACCTGGTCGGCGACCACATGCCGCAGGCCCGGCTGGATACCGCCCGCGACAAGATCGTCGACGCCCTCGGCCACGACCCGGCCCGGGAAGGTCTGGCGATCGCGGTCGACCCGGGAGGTGCCGAGGCGGCGCGCGTCGTCAACGAGGCGATCGCCTCGCGACGTATCCTGGAGCTGCATTACTACAAGGAGAACGAAGATACGTTCTCCCATCGCACGGTTGAGCCCTATCGGCTCGAGAACGGCCGCGAAGGCTGGTACGCCGAGTGCTACGACCCGGAGCGCTCTGCGATGCGCCACTTCAAGCTCGACCGGATCAAGGAAGCGACGATCACCGACCGGACCTTCGAGCCGCGCCCCGAGGCCACCGAGATAGCCGGGGTCGAAGGCTGGATGACCGACGGCAAGGTCCCCGAGGCTTTGGTCGCCAGGGTCTGGGTTTCACCCGAGCGCTCCCGGTGGCTTCGCGAGGAGCGAAACGTCGTCGAGGAGCTCACCGACGGCTCGGTGGTCGTCGAGCTGCCGTATGCCGGAACCTCCTGGCTGGTGCGGGAGATCCTTCGCGGCGCCGGTGATCTGGTCGTGCTCGACCCGCCCGAGGCCCGCGAGGCCATCGGCCGCGAACTCGCCGCCTGACCCGAATCCCGCCCGCCCGCTCCCCCGTCGAGCCGCCCCCGCCCCCGGCCACTGGTCTGGCAAGGATCCGCATCGGCGGCGTCAGATCGTGGCCAGACCTCGATGCTTTGGCCAATAGGGTGGATTGATGGATTCCGAAATGGTTGACGGTCCGGCGCCCGGGCATCCGGAGATCCTGCGGCTTATGGCCGACAACCCCGGTCCGATGACCCTGACCGGGACCAATACGTATGTGGTTGGCGAAAATCCATGCTGGGTGATCGATCCGGGGCCGGATGACAGCCGGCACGTCGAGGCGGCGCGGGCTGCGGTCGAGGCTCGAGGCGGAGCGGCCGGCGTTCTGCTGACCCACTCCCACAACGACCACACCGGCGCGATCCAAGACCTTGGCATCGAGGTCGCCGGCACCGGCGACGGACAACGCTTTGAGGCCGGGGACGGGACCGGGCTCACCGCTGTGGCGACTCCCGGGCATGCGGTCGACCACTTCTGCTTCTTCACTGACGACAGGGTCTGCTTCAGCGGCGACCTGATCCTCGGCTGGGGCTCGACCTACGTGCCCCCGGACGGGGGGTCGCTGGCTGCCTACATGGACTCGCTGAGGCTGTTGGAGACCAGGCGGCCGTTGCTAATCTGTCCGGACCACGGCCCCTGGATCACCGAACCCGAGGCCAGGATCACCGAGTACATCGAGCATCGCGAATCCCGTGAGCGGGGGC
>JBBRVF010000222.1:0-3350 GCA_038247145.1 Solirubrobacterales bacterium
AGTCAAGAAGACCGACGGACTGCTCCGGATCGGACAGGTGGCTGAACGCGTCGATCTTTCCCTGCGAAGCGTCAGGTTCTACGAAGAATCGGGTCTGCTCACGCCGGAGGCAAGGTCGGCCGGAGGGTTCCGGCTGTACACGGAAGAGCAGGTCGAGCGCCTGCTCCTGATCAAGCGCATGAAGCCGCTCGGCTTCAAGGTCGAGCAGATGCGCGAGCTTCTTGCCGCTTCAGACCTTCTCACCGACCCCAAGGCCGTGAAGGCGGACCGGGATGCCGCACGTCGCAAGATTCGCGAGTACGCAGTACTGGCCGCCGAGCGCTGCGAAGAACTTCGGAGCCGGCTCGCCAAGGCTGAAGAGTTCGCGGCCAGGCTGCTGGGCGAAGCGACCAAGGTCCCCGAGTAGCCGGGTCGCCGCGAGGTGTCGCGGCAAGAGGCGCGGGCTGAGCGATAGATTGCCCCCTTCGCGGTGGGCGTAGCTCAGTTGGTAGAGCTCCTGGTTGTGGTCCAGGCGGTCGCGGGTTCGAATCCCGTCGCTCACCCCTCTTGGCCGGCCTCGTCTGGCCGCTTGAGTGTCAGGCCTGAACCGACTAGGTTCGGTCGACGTAATGATCGAGGAGGACTGATGAGCGAAGAACGGGCCCGCAGCGAGGCAAGGGAAACCATCGAGAAGGGCGGCTTCGTATCGGGTCTTGCCGAGCGGATCGGCTCGGCCGCCGGCGTCAAGGCTGTCTTCGGCGAGCCGGTCGAGCGTGACGGGGCGACGGTGATCCCGGTCGCAAAGGTTTCCTGGGCCTTCGGTGGCGGCGGAGGGGGTGAGGGCGAAGACGAAGGCCACGGCGGTGGAGGCGGAGCCATAGCCGGCCCCCACGGCTTCATCGAGATCGAGGGTGGTCGGGCCCGGTACCGGCCGATTCGGAGCCCGATTCGGTCCGGCCTCACGGTCATGGCCGCCGTTGCTGCGCTGGGTGGCCTGGCGGCCCTCGCGACACCTCGGTGCCGGGGGTGAGGCGCGTTCCGACGAAAGACCGGGCCCGCACTTTTTGAGCTCGGTCGATATCTACTGGCTGCCGCTCGGCGCGGGCGGTGCGTCGGTGGTCCGGTTCAGCGGCAGGCTGTTCGAGGGTCTGCGCTCCAGCATCGCCCACCGGCCGCCGCTCGACATCTACCACGCTGCTCTCGAGGTCAATGTTTCCGGAGGGCGCTTCGTGATCGAGCTGACCCCGGTGCCCCCGGCCGGATCAGGCGAGCGCGGGGTCGTGGCCGAGAGCTGTGTGGGCAGTACGCCGGCCGGCCGGATTCGGGCATTCAGGTACGAGCTGCGGTGCTGGCAGGGCGGCTCGATCCCCGACGCTGCCTGGGCGGTCGACAGTCCGCGCCGGATCAGCGATGACCCGGCAGCGGCGCAGACGATCCTGGATCGGGTCCAGCAGGTGCCCATGGCGGTCTGGGGCAGGGACGAGATGGGCCTGGGGGAGATGTGGACCTCGAACTCGGTGATTTCCTGGCTGGTCGTGATGGCCGGTATCCCGATCGGGCAGGCTGGACCTCCCCCCGGGGGTGCGGCGCCTGGCTGGGATGCGGGGGTCGGGGCCGCCCGCCGCGAACCCTAGCCCGAAGCCGCCCGATCCTTCCCATCGCCGCGCCGTTTGCGAATAGGCTCGAAGGCAGGCAGGCAAACGGCGCAGGAGGTACGAGATGTACGTAGTGATCCGCAGTTATTCCGGTGAAACCGCCTCGGAGATCTTCGACCTGATCGAAGCGAGGACCGACGAGGTCAGCGAGCTGATCAGCGAGGTGCCCGGCTTCGTCAGCTACGCGGCGTTCCGGGGCCACGGCGGCGGTACCGCAGTGACCGTATGCGAGGACAAGGAGGGCACCGACGCATCGACGAAAGTCGCGGCGAAATGGGTGCTGGAGAACATCACGCAGACGCCTCCGGTCCCGCAGATCGAGGAGGGAAGCACGGTCGCCTATATCCCGGGCACCGGAAGCGGTTGACAGTCGCCTCGCGCTAGTCTGGGTCTGAACCACGCGGGGTGTCCCGGAAAGGACTGAGATGGGCAGGAGCCCGGACCCGTGAACCTGATCTCGTTGATACGAGCGTAGGAACGTGGAGTGGCGTTAATCAATCGCCCGACGATCCTTCGCCCAACCGAAGGAGCAGACCATGGGCTACAGCGCCGAACTCCACGACCGCCACCAGGATGTGTTCGAAGCCTTCTGGCGGCATCCGTTCCTGGAGGGCCTGAAGGACGGCACGCTGGCACCGGAAAAGGTCATCCATTACGTCGGCCAGGACCACCTCTACCTGAACGCCTTCATCCGCTGCTACGGCCTCGGGCTTGCGCTCTCGCCGGACCGGGAGTGGATGGGCTTTTTCCACGAGAACGTGCGCTTCCTGCTCGAAGACGAGACCCATCCCCACCACGTGATGTGCGAAGCGGCGGGAGTCTCCTACGAAGAGGCCCAGGTCGACCGACTGGCCCCGGGCGCGCAGGCCTACGTCAACCACATGATGGAGTCGGGCCGCGACACGCTCGGGGTGCTGATGGCCGCCCTGCTGCCCTGTCCCTGGACCTACATCTGGGCCGGGGCCCGACAGCTTTCGGAGCAGCCCCCGGCGGCCGATCATCCCTTCGGCGGCTGGTGGGAGTTCTACGGTTCGGAGGAGTCACTGGGGATACTCGCCGACTTCCGGGACCGCTTCGACCGACTGGCCACGGATGTCGGATCGGCCGAACGGGAGCGCATGGCCGCGGCCTTCGAAGCGAGCTGCCACTACGAGGTCCGCTTCTGGCAGATGGCCTGGTCGCTGGAGGGGTGGTGAGGCTCAGTCGGGGAGGATCGGTGCCTCGATGGCGTCCTGATCGACAAGCGAGGCGCGGGTGATCGCGTCGGAGCCAAAGCGGTCGCGCAGGTCGTCGATCGCGGCATCGAGTTCGGCCCGTCTGTCCGGGCGACCGGAAAAGTCGCCCGATCGCTCCTCCAGCGGCAACTCGAGCTGGAGGGCATCGTCTCCGTCCAGGTTCTCGAGCGTGACCCCGAGCAGGGTGATGCCGCGTTCGGCGATCAGCGGCCGGGCGGATTCGAGCAGCCTCCGTACCGCGGCCAGCACGGTCCCGGTCGAAGATGTCGTAGCCGGCAGCGTCTGCGAGCGGCTCGCCCGCTTCATGTCGTCGAACCGCAGCGAGATCGAGACGGTGCCGCAGACCTGATCGGATGCACGAAGCCGGCGGGTCGTGCGGTCGACCAGCCCCGCGGACAGCGCATCGACCTCTTCTATCGAACGCGAGGATCGCGGGAATGCGCTCTGGGCACCGATCGAACGCCTCGGTGCTCGCGGCGCC
>JBBRVF010000223.1:0-3343 GCA_038247145.1 Solirubrobacterales bacterium
AGGAGTAGACCATCGTCGGCCCGAGGATAATCCGGTAGAAGTCATTCGAGACATCGTAGTGGTGCGAGATCGCCTCGCGGTCGCGGCGCAGCGAGTGGAGGCGGCCCCCGACCTTCGCTTCGACCGAGGGTGGCTTCGGCGGGGGGAAACGGATCGCCCCGACCCTCGCGGCCGTCCTGACGGCATCGAGCTTCTGGCGCGCGGTGAAATCGAAACCGTAGAGCTTCGACCCGGCCGACATCACCCGGTAGAGGTCTCCTTCGAGCTCTATATCGCCGGAGACCCAGCCCCGTCCGATGCCGAGCTGGTCCGGTCGCATCACGGCGTAGGTCAGAGCCCGGCGGCTCCTCAGCACGATCGTATCGGTGGCCGAGCCACGATCTCCGGGGCCGAGTTCGCTGCCGTCCCAGAACCTGACTGCGGCCGGGAGCGGCCCGCTGAGCCGTGGCTCAACCGCGGCGACGAGATGGGCAAAGCGGTCTGCGATACCACCGGTGCTGTACATGGACCCAGCCTAGCCCGGATCGGCGAACGGTTCAACCGGTCTGGTCGCCATAGACCTCGCGCTTGATCAGAGAAACCGACTCGATGACCGAATCGAGGAAGGGCTCGAGCTCTTTCAGCAGGCGGCCGTACTCCTCTTCTCCTGTCGGCGTGATCGAGTAGAAGCGGCGGGTCCTTTTGTCCGGGTGTTCCCAGTCGCCTTCGATCATCTCCCGGCCCTCAAGATCGCGAAGCAGCGGGTACATCGTATTCGGGTTGACCGAGACCACCCCCTGAGTCATGTTCTCGATTGCGTCGATCAGATAATTGCCGTAGCAGGGCTTTTCCCGGATCAGGTGGAGGACCAGAAGCGGAAAGAGGTCGCGGCGGCGCATCTCCCCCCCGAAGACGTCCGAGGCACGCCCGCCGCTGCGTCTTTTGCCGCTTCCGGACGCATTGGTCTGCTTGGCGGCTTCGGTCGCCTCGGCGACTGCCGCCTGAAGCGGCTTTGAACCCTTCTCCGGCATCGCAACGAGTTTACGCGGCCACCGACCTGCGGCAGACTCTGGCTCCGGCGCGGCCACTACCCTCAACCAATGTCGGCGACTCCCGAACCCCTTTTCACGAACGAAGGCCGATTCGAGGGTGCCGTAGACGTTGTCCGGGAGATATTCAAGGCAGAAGACGGCGACTACGCCGTGCTCGAAGTCAAGGACAACACCGGCGAAGAGTTCGTGGTTACCGGGACGGTCGCTCACCTGACTACGGGCGAGCGGGCCCGGCTGACCGGCGAGTGGCAACACCACGACCGCTTCGGGCCCCAACTGCGCGCCGATACCGCACTGCCCCTGGATCCGGAAGACCGGGCGGGGCAGGTCGCTTACCTGAGCACGCTGCGACACATCGGGCCGGTGAGGGCGGAGGCCCTCTGCGACCTCCACGGAGCCGAGGTGCTGGAGAAGATCGCCGCCGACCCGTCGGGCGTCTTCTCATCCCTGCCGAAGCTGGGCAGAAAGCAGGCCGAAGCCGCGACCGAAAGCTGGTACGCCACGAGGGCGATACGCGACCTTCACGTGGAGCTGGCTCCACACGGCCTGGCCCACCTCGCCGCCCGGATCCACAACCGCTTCGGTGACCAGGCGATGAAGACGATCCGCGAGGATCCGTACAGCCTGATCGAGATCGAAGGGGTCGGCTTCGTTCGCGCCGATACGATCGCGCTGGCCTCGGACGTCCCGCCAGAGTCGAACCGGCGGGCTCAGGCTGCGGCTTACTACCTGCTCGGCGAAGCCGAGCGGCGGGGCCACACCCATCTCCCCGGCGATGCACTGATCATGGAGGTCACAAAGCTGGTCGGCCACCGGCCGGAGACGAGCGTGGTCATCGACGCGCCCGGTCTGGTCGAAGAAGATGGCCGGGTCTACCGGAGCCGGACCCTGGAGCGCGAGAAGCGGGTGGCAGCCGACCTGCTGGAGCGTGCCCTGGTCGAACCGGCGCTCGGGCACGAACCGGACCTGCCCGAGGACGAATCCCTGACCGGCGAGCAGTGGCAGGCAGTGGCCGGCGCCTTCGCCGCGCGGGTCTCGATCGTGACCGGTGGGCCCGGTGTCGGAAAGACAGTCTGCACCCGGGCAATCGTCACCGAGTCGAAGTCGGCGCGGCTTCGAATCGCGCTCTGCGCCCCCACCGGTCGAGCCGCCCGCAGGCTCGCCGAAGCAACCGGGCACGAAGCGACCACGATCCACCGGTTGCTGGAGTGGCGGCCCGGTTCGGAGCCGACCTTCAAGCCGGGCCACCCCCTGCCGGTGGACCTGCTGGTGGTCGACGAGGCCTCGATGATCAACCTCCACATGGCCGAGGTACTGCTGGGCGGCATCGGGGGCGATACCCACGTCGTCTTCGTCGGCGACGCCGACCAGCTTCCACCGATCGGGGCGGGAAAGCCGTTCTCGGACCTGATCGATTCCGGACTCGTCCCGGTGACCCGGCTGACCCACATCTTCAGGCAGGCCGCCCGTTCGATGATCACCACCGCCGCCCACGAAGTCAACCAGGGCAAGCCGCCCCACCTCGAACCGGACGAAGGCCAGCAGCGGGATTTCCACTTCGTCGAACGTCAGACGCCGACCCGGTGCCGCGACGCGGTCATCGAAATGGTCGGAGAGAGGGTCTCGGCCGGCCTCGGGCTGGATCCGATCCGTGACGCCCAGGTGCTGGCGCCGGTCTATCGCGGCGAAGCCGGAATCGACGAGCTGAACGGACGGCTTCAGGAAAGGCTCAACCCCGATGGCAGGGCGGCGGTCTCGGAGCGCTTCAGGATCGGCGACCGGCTGATCCAGACCCGCAATTCACACGAACTCGGCCTGATGAACGGCACGATCTGCTTCCTGATCGAAGACGACCCCGAAGACGAAACCGCCGTGGTCGAGACCGACGACGGCGAAACAGTGATCGTGCCCTATGAGGAAGCCGGAAACCTCAAACTCGCCTATGCGGTCTCGGTCCACAAGTCCCAGGGTTGCGAGATCCCAGTCGTCGTATTCGTCTGCAGCCGGTCGAGCTCCGGAATGCTGACCCGGCCGCTGATCTACACCGCGATCACTCGGGCGAAGCAGATGTGTGTGATCGTCGGCGACCGTCCGGCGCTGGAGAACGGCGTCCGGCGGGACGAAAGCGGGCGCCGCAACTCGTCACTGGCGATGCGCCTGAGGGCAGAAACGGTCTGATCCGGTTCCCAGCCTGCCCGCTGCGGCAGGTCAGCGTATGACTTGCAGGCGGTACTTCATTGCTTTTTCCGAGCACTTGAAGATCTCTTTCATCGTCTCCAGGTCACGCCCGCAACCGGACGCCTGCTCACGGA
>JBBRVF010000224.1:0-3341 GCA_038247145.1 Solirubrobacterales bacterium
CCTAGCCGGGTCGGCCAAGGGGATCGCCTCGGCCGCGGTCGGTGCGGCAGGGGCAGTCGCTCACGAATCTGTCGAGGTGGCAAAGAGCCCTTCGCACCTGCTGGATCTGGCCGCGGCCACGCGTGAGGACGCCGACGCGTTGGCCAAAGTGCTGCTTCGCGGGAACGACCCGAAGAGCGCGCTCAAGGGCGAGATGGGGGTGGCCAAAGGCGTCGCCTGGTCCGACCCGATCCCGCTGGCCGACGTCGTCGAGATGGGTCATGCAACCGGCAATACGGTCAACGACGTGGTGATGACCGCGGTCGCCGGGGCCTTCCGCACCTATCTTGACCGGTACGGCGAGACGGTCGAGCAGGTGACGGCGATGGTGCCGTTCAACCTGCGGGCTCCGACCGAGCCGCTGCCGGCCACCCTCGGCAACCGGTTCGGATTGGTTTTCCTCGGACTGCCGGTCGGCACGCTCAGCCGGAGCGTTCGCCTGCGCAAGGTCCACGAGAGCATGAAGCAGATCAAGCAGTCCCATGAAGGCGTGGTCGCATACGGGGTCCTGGACGCGATGGGCCGCACCCCGGAAGGCCTCGAGCAGCGGGTGATAGACCTTTTCACCGCCAAGGGCACGGCGGTCGTCACCAACGTGCCCGGGCCTCGCAAGCCGGTCTACCTGGCGGGTACGCCGATCGCCGGAGTTCTGGTCTGGGCACCGTGTTCGGGCGATGTCTCGATGACCATCTCGATCTTCAGCTACAACGGCGAGCTGACCGTCGGCCTGATGGCCGACGCGGGCCTGATCCCGGACCCGGACGAGCTGATCGCAGACTTCGATCGGGAGCTCCTGCAGCTGCTCCTTCTCGGCCGCTCCTGAGCCGGTCGGTAACCTTCGGTACCCCTGTCCCCCGAGGAGGAGAGCATGGCAACCATAGAGACCCCCGCCGATACGGTCGGCGCCAGCGAAAGGTCCCCGAACACGCCGCTCGAGCCTGAGCAGGCCGAGCGCATCGACGGCTTCGTCGAACGAGCCGAGGCCGCGGCCAAGGCCTTGCGCGAGCTCGACCAGGAGGCGGTCGACCGGATCGTCTGGGCGATGGTGGTGGCCGGCCTCGAGAACGCCTTCGAGCTGGCGGCGCTGGCCATGGAGGAGACTCACTTCGGGGTGCTCGAGGACAAGGTGGTCAAGAACTTCATCGCCACCGAGTTCCTCTACGACTACCTTAAGGACAAGAAGTCAGTCGGGGTTATCGAAGAGGACCCGAAGCGCGGCATCGAATACGTCGCCGAGCCGATCGGAGTCGTGCTTGCCCTGGTCCCGATAACCAACCCGACCTCGACCGCCCTGTTCAAGTCGATCGTCGCCGCGAAGACCCGCAACGCGATGATCTTCAGGCCTTCGGCCCGGGCTTCGCAGTGTGCGGTCAAGGCAGTCGAGATCCTGCAGGAGGCGGGCGAGGCCGCGGGGCTCCCGCCGGACGCCCTGCAGGTGATTCCCGACCCCACTCTCGACGTCTCCCAGCACCTCTTCCACCACGACGGGGTGGACTTGATCTGGACCACCGGCGGCCCCAAGGCCGTCGCTGCCGCCAATGCGGCCGGCAAGCCGACTCTCAGCGTCGGAGCCGGCAACGCGCCGGTCTACCTGAGCTCCAGCGCCGAGGTCGAGATGGCGGTGGTCGACATCCTGATCTCCAAGACCTTCGACGCCTCGGTGATCTGCCCGGCCGAGCAGACCTGCGTGATCGACGACTCGATCTACGACGCAGTCGTCGCCGAGTTCAAGCGCATGGGGGCGAAGATGCTGAGCGAAGACGAAGTCGGCGCGCTCTCGAAACTGGCCTTCTCACCCGACGGCAGCGTCGACGTTCGCGCTCTGGGCCAGTCCTGCACCAACCTCGGCGCGATGGGCGGCTTCGAGGTCGAGGAGGGGACCAAGGTGCTGATGGCGCCGCTGCCCTCCGACCTGGCCGACCTCGGCGCCCACCCGCTGATCCAGGAAAAGCTGATGCCGGTCCTCGGGCTGGTCCGCTCGCCGTCGCTCGAGCATGGTGTCGCCGCCTGCGAGCTGGCGACCGAGCACGGCGGACTCGGCCACACCTCGGCCGTCTATACCTCTGACGAGGACGTGATCAAGAGGTTCTCCCAGAGGGTCCGCACCGGGCGGATCCTGGTCAACGCACCGACCGCGGTCGGGGCCCTCGGCGGCATCTACAACTCGCTCACGCCCACCTTCTCCCTCGGTTGCGGAACCTGGGGAGGATCGAATACGACCGACAACGTCAACTACAGGAATCTGCTCAACGTGAAAACCGTCTCGCGCCGTCAGGCGCCGCCCCAGTGGTTCCGTGTTCCTTCGGACACCTACTTCAACGCCGGTTCGCTGGAGAGCCTGCGTGAGGTCAAGGCCAACAGCTTCCTGATCGTCACCGATGCCGACGGCGAAGCCCGTGGCGTCGCCGACGAGGTCCGCCGCTATCTCGACGGCTCGGGTATCCACGTCTTCTCCGACGTCGAGCCGGAGCCGACCGAGGACCAGATCCGGGCCGGGGTGGAGGTCCTCGGCCAGTTCGAATCCGACTGCATCATCGCGGTGGGCGGCGGCTCGGTACTCGACGCGGCCAAAGCGATGCGGCTCTTCCACGAGAGTCCGGAGCTGACCCTGCAGGAACTTTCGCTGCCTTTCCTCGATGCCCGCAAGCGGGTCGCCCAGTACCCGGTAGTCGAGCATTCGGTGCGGCTGGTCGGGGTGCCGACGACCTCCGGCACCGGCTCGGAGGTCTCGCCGGCAGCTGTGATCAGCTCCGGGGGTCGCAAGCTCACCCTGGTCGACTACTCGCTGGTGCCGGACATCGCGGTGATCGATCCGACCCTGACCCTGAGCATGCCCTCGGCGATCACCGCCGACACCGGCGTCGATGCGCTGACCCATGCACTCGAAGCCGGGGTCTCGATCTTCGCCTCGGCCTATACGGACGCTTTCTGCATGCAGGCGATCAACCTGATCATGGAGTCTTTGCCCAGGGCGGTCGCCGACGGCAGCGACCTGGAGGCCCGCACCGCGATGTCGAATGCCTCGACCATCGCCGGGCTGGCTTTCTCCAACGCCTTCGTCGGTGTCAACCACGCCCTGGCCCACTCGGTAGGGGCGAAGTTCGGCATTCCCCACGGAAGGGCGAACGGGATCTTCCTGCCGCATGTGCTGCGTTACAACGCGTCGATCCCGTCGAAATTCATGCCGGCGCCCGGCTACTCGACGTACATGGCTCCCGACAAGTATTCCCAGATGGGCTGGGTCATGGGTCTCGGCGGCAAGGACATGGACGAACGGCGGCAGCGCTTCTTCGTGCGGGTCG
>JBBRVF010000225.1:0-3330 GCA_038247145.1 Solirubrobacterales bacterium
ACGATCCTGAGGTCGTCGAACAGGCCGCCCATGCTGTCGTCCATCCCTGCGAGGTCGCTCGGCCTCGGGCACAGCTCCTCCGGGCAGACCCGCGTGGCATTCTCGAAGACGTTCATCCGGTAGGTGTTGCCGAGCAGGGTGAAGATGCTCCGCGGGTTGTCGGAGGCGATCGGCAGGTCTTCGTTGGTCGGGGTTCGTCCGGTCAGGATCGCCGGGAGTGCCAGGGGTGTGTATGCCCCCCGGCCGGTGGCGTTGCGGTACCAGGTCGAGTCGCTCGCGAGCTCGGCGAAGGCGGGAAAGCGGGTCGCATCGATCTGGTTGGCCGAATCGAGCAGCGAGGCGGTCGGGAACTCATCGAAGATCACCATGACGACGGGGGCCGGATTGCCGATTTCGATATCGACCGGTAGCGGTTCTTCACGCGGCAGGATCAGCTTCGAGCTGCTGCTCAGCAGGACGAAGAAGAGCAGAATCACGATCGGGGCCGGCGTGAGCAGGTCCATGAAGGACTTCGGGAACCGGAAACGGTCGTAGGCGTAGATGCCGGCCACCCCCAGGGCGATCGCCAGGGCGATCATGATGCCGGCGGGCCAGTCGACCAGGCGCTTGAGAATCTGGAGCGCGAGGGCCGAGCCGACCAGAGTCATGAGGACGAGGTGCACCCGCCAGCGGACAAGGTCGCCGAACTTCGAGGCGATGAACTCGATCAGCAGGCCGATCAGCGGCGGTATGACGGCCAGGGCCAGGGCGTAGATGATGATCTGCGCGGTCGTATTGCCCCTGGCAACGAAGAATTCGGGGTTGTCGCCGAGCAGGGCCAGCATCGGCTGGAGGAAGGCCAGCGCCCATAGCGCAGCCAAATGGGCCGCTCCGAGGAGCAGCGAGGGGCGGGACGGCCGTTTGGCCGCCTTTGAAGCGTCACTCACAAACAGGGATTCTAGGGGTAGGCGAGCCTGTGGACCGGTCGGCAACGCACTGCCTGACCGCACCTCAGCCCCGGCTGGGCTGTTTCAGGGACAGTCATCTCTTCCCGACCGGCACAGCAGCTGTTCTCACGAAGGCCCGGCCCGGGCTGGATTGGTCTGTCCGCGAGTGCCGGCAGCAGATGCGTTGCTAGCGTCTCCGGGGTGCCGCTCTTCGATGACACGCCGACTCGAGGGAGCCTGTGATCCCGCTGAGAGCGATCAAGCGACGGACGTCACGTCTGCTTGCGGCCGCAGGTCTGGCCGCCGCAACGCTGGTCGCTGCGCCGGGCCTGGCCCAGGCCGCGCGCCCGAATATCGTGATCATCCAGACCGACGACCAGAACGCGAGGACGGTCAAATCCACTTTCCGGGGAGCCTCCGGCAGGAAGGCACGGGTCATGCCGAATACGGTCAGGGAGATCTTCAGGGGCGGAACCGAGTTCCGCAACTACTACGCCACCTCCCCGATCTGCTCGCCGTCGCGGGCCTCCCTGTTGACCGGCCAGTACCCGCACAACCACGGGCTCACTGAAAATGACGCCCCTCTGGGTGGCTGGGCCGGCTGGCAGAACCTGGCCGCCTACGAGGAGAACTTCCCGGTGGCTCTGCAGCAGGCCGGCTACCGGACCTCGCACTTCGGCAAGTTCACCAACGGCTACTACGACGCCGCCAACGGTCAGGTGGAGACGACGGTGCCACCGGGCTGGGACAACTGGTTCACGACCTCGTTCACCAGCGGCGCGCTCTTCTACGGCTTTGAGGTCAACGACAACGGTTTCGCCCGACGGGGGTTCGGCAATCCGTTCTATGAGTTCCAGACCGGGCTCGATCCGAAGCGCTGCGACGTCGAGACACTGACCAGGCAAAGCTTCGCGGACGGCTGCCGGCACCTGACCGACACCATGACCCGCGCCGCAGTCAGGGAGATCAGGCGCAACGCCGGCGAGCCTTTGTTCCTGCAGGTCGACTACCAGGCGCCGCACGGCGACATTCGCCCGCCGGTCGGCCCTCAGCCCGCGACCCGCCACGCCGGAGGAATGGGCCGGACCTCGCTGCCGCGAACGGCCAATTACAACGAGGCCGATATTTCCGACAAGTCTGAGCTGATCCAGAGCGTTGCACCGGATCGGCTCGACTTCCGGAGGAACCAGCGCCTGAAGCGGTCCTACCGCCGCTACGTCGCTTCGCTGCGGGCGGTAGACGACGGGGTCGGAGCGATCGTCAAGACGCTTCGCCAGGCCGGCGAGCTCAACAACACCTACATCTTCTATCTCTCGGACCACGGCTACTTCCTCGGTGAGCACCGCTTCAGCGCCTCCAAGTTCCTGCCGTATGATGCCGCGGCCCAGGTCGCGATGGCCGTGCGTGGCCCCGGTGTTCCGGTGGGCCGGCGCTCAAAGGAGCTGGTCGGCAACGTGGACCTCGCTCCAACCGCTCTGAAAATTGCCGGAGCCAACGCCGGGTACGAGGTCGATGGGCGCTCACTCAAGCAGTTCTGGCGCGACCCCGGGAGGCGGAGCAGGCGACCCCTCGGTCTCACCCTTCCGGACCGGCCGACTGAGCAGACGAGCGGCGGCGCATCGGTATCGGCCGTCGCACCGCCGCTGGGTTTCGACGGCTTCGTCGTGGGCCAGTACAAGTATTTCCGCTATCGCGCAAGCGACGAGGCTGAGCTCTACGACCTCAAGCGCGATCCCTGGGAGCTTGAGAACGTAGCCGACGACCCCGCCTACGTCCAGGTCCGGCAGTACATGGAAGCCCGGCTGCCTCAGGTCGGCTCCTGCTCCGGCACCGATTGCCGCAGATGGCTGTCGAAGTGGCCGCAGCCGAGCAGCGAAGATTCCGAAAGCCCCTCGCTCACTCCCTGACCCCCCGCTGTCTTATACGGCCGCGGGAACCGTTTCGCCGGTCGCGAAGCATGAGCTCCGGCCCGGCGTCAACGGTGGGTCAGCCCCCGGCTTTCCTGACCGCGGAAGCGCCGATCCTCTTGCCTTTTGAATTGAGCCCCGCCACCTTGAAGTAACGCGCGCCGGAAGGCACGCTGACCACGGTCTCGAAGCCTTCCCGATTGCGGAGAGCGATGTTCTTGAGCTTGCGCTTCGATGCTCCGGCGGATACCCGCCACTTGCGGACCTTGGAATCTCCGTTCCAGCTGATCCAGAGGCGGGTCCGTTCCGGTTCGGTCCGCTGGGCATCGAGGGCGATCTTGCCCGGAGCGTTGCCCGACCAGGACTGACGGTAGGCGCGGTAGAAGGAATTGATCCCGGTAAGCTCGGCGTCGAACAGCAGCCTGCCGTTGACCGCGTGTTCGCTGATCAGAGGGACCCCACCCCAGCCGACCAGGAAGTTGCCCTTCGGCAGCTGC
>JBBRVF010000226.1:0-3318 GCA_038247145.1 Solirubrobacterales bacterium
TGGGCTAGCCTGTCGCGGTATCGAACAGAGCGTGGACAATGAGGAGTGTCCTTGCCTGCCGCGGTAGTCACCGGATCGGGTGGGCTGATCGGCTCGCAGTCGGTCAGTCGTCTGTGCCGGGACGGTTGGCAGGTCATCGGCATCGAGAACGACATGCGGGCAAGCTTCTTCGGCCCGGAGGCGTCGACCCGTGGGGTGAGCGACGCCTTACGCCGGGACTTCGAGGACTTCCGCGAGATCGAACTCGACATTCGCGACGTCGAAGGCGTTGCGCGGGTGTTCCGGGAGATCCCGGGTGGTCCCGACCTGGTCATCCACACGGCGGCGCAGCCTTCGCACGACTGGGCGGCCCGCGAGCCGTTCACCGACTTCGGAGTCAATGCCACCGGCACGCTGAACCTGCTCGAAGCGGCCCGGGCGAGCTGCCCCGACTCGCCTTTCGTCTTCTGTTCGACCAACAAGGTGTACGGAGACCTCCCGAACTCCCTCCCGCTGCAGGAACTCGAGCGCAGACTCGAGCTGCCCGAGGACCACCGCTACTACGGCGGAATCGACACATCGATGTCGATCGACAGGTCGACGCACTCTCTGTTCGGGGTGTCCAAAGCGGCGGCCGATCTGCTGGTCCAGGAATACGGTCGCTACTTCGGTATGCCGACCGTCTGCTTCCGGGGCGGCTGCCTCACCGGCCCCCAGCACGCCGGGGCCGAACTCCACGGTTTCCTTTCCTATCTCATGAAGTGCGTGATCGAGGGTCGGCCCCACACCGTCTTCGGCTACGGCGGAAAGCAGGTCCGGGACAACATCCACTGCGCCGACATGGTTGACGCCTTCGTTACCTTCGCGGCCGCCCCACGGACCGCGGCGGTCTACAACATCGGCGGCGGGCGCCGCAGCAACTGCTCGATGCTGGAGGCGATCGAGGCCTGCGAGCGAATCGCCGGCCGAAAGCTGGACTGGACCCTGAGTGACCAGAACCGGATCGGTGACCACCGCTGGTGGATATCCGACCTGGGCGATTTCGAGCGCCACTATCCGGACTGGCGCCAGCGCTACGGCATCGAAGAGATCCTCGACGAGATCCACGCCAGCCACGCCGGCTGACCGGAGCCCGGGCCTTGGCGGCCGGCGTCCTCGCGGTGCGTCATCCTCTCGGTAGATGGACGATCAGCTATTCGACGCCGGCGAACCCGAGTCGCCACCCGGCCCGGTGGTCGGTCCCGACGCACCGCTCGCGGCGCGCATGCGCCCGCGGGCCCTCGACGAGATCGTCGGCCAGCAGCACATCCTGGAGAAAGGCACGGCGTTGCGTGGGGCAATCGAGTCGGGCCGACCCCACAGCGCCATCCTCTACGGCCCACCCGGTACCGGCAAAACCACGCTGGCCCGGGTCGTCGCCACGACGCTCGACGGTGCCTTCAAGGAGGAGTCCGCGGTCAACGCGGGGCGGGCCGAGATCCGGGCGGTAATAGCGAGGGCCGAACAGCGACAGGCATCATCCGGCCGCCGCACCGTGCTTTTCCTCGACGAGATCCACCGCTTCAACAAGGCCCAGCAGGACGCGCTGCTGCCGGCGGTCGAGGCCGGCACGCTGACCCTTATCGGAGCGACCACCGAGAACCCCTACTTCGAGGTCAATTCGGCCCTGATCTCGCGTTGCCAGGTCTATGAACTGAAGTCCCTCGGAACCGATGAGATCCGCGAACTGCTCGACCGCGCGCTGGCTGACGGGGAGCGCGGCGTAGCCGGGCGGGTGGAGATCACGGCCGAAGCACTCGACCTGCTGGCCGACCGGGTCGGCGGCGACGCCCGTTCGGCACTGTCGGCGCTGGAGCGGGTCGCGGCGGCCGGCGGCGAGGCCGGCATCGCCGAGGTTGAAGACGCGCTCCAGGCCCAGGCAATCGCCTACGACAAAGGAGGCGACCACCACTACGACTACATCTCGGCCTGGATCAAGGCGACCCGCGGCTCCGACCCGGATGCCTCCCTCTACTACCTGGCGGTCATGGTCGAGGCCGGCGAGGACCCGCGCTATATCGCACGCCGAATGGTCGTTCTCGCCTCCGAGGACATCGGAAACGCCGATCCGAGGGCGCTTTCGGTCGCCACGGCCGTGGCCGCCGCGGTTGATCGGGTCGGCATGCCGGAGGCGGCGATCAACCTCGCCCAGGCGGCCACTTACCTCGCGCTCGCACCGAAGTCGAATGCTTCCTACATGGGCCTGAACCGGGCTCGCGAGGAGGTAAAGCAGAACGGTCCGGAACTGCCGCCCGACCACCTGCGTGACAGCCACTACTCCGGCGCCGCCAAGCTCGGCCGCGGGGTCGGCTACCGCTACCCGCATGACCAGGCGGGCGGGGTCACCGAACAGCCGATGATGCCCGCCGGGCTTGAAGAGACCAGGTTCTACGAGCCGACCGAATACGGCTTCGAGGCGGAAATGAAGCGCCGCCGCGAGGCCGCCGATCGGATCCGCCGGGGTCAGCTCTCGGCAAAGCCAGACTGGGAGCCGCAAACTTAGGGAGTCTTAATTCCGGTCGGCACAACTTCGACCGGTTTCGAGGGTTTTAGAGTTCGACCCACTGGAATAGAAACCAGGGAGGGTTGCTTTGTCGGCCGGAGGCTCGGACTGGGGGCCTCCGGTCGAGATCTTTTTCGGGTTTACACTTGGCAGATGCCTATCAAGACCGCAGCGCCCGACTCCGCCAGTTCAACCGACACCCTGAAGTCACACAATCCGGCAACGGGAGAGGTGGTGGGCGAAGTCCCGACGATCACTCCGGACCAGGTCCAGGGAATCGTCGACGAGGTGGCCGCGGTCCAGCCCGCCTGGGCCCAGCTCAGCGCCGCCGACCGGGCCGGATACATCGAGCGCACCGCGGCGATCCTGCTGGAGCGCCTCGATGAGATCGCCAAGCTGCTCACCACCGAGCAGGGCAAGCCGATCTCCGAGTCCTACACGATGGAGCTGCTGCCTTCGATCGACGCGCTCAAGTGGTGTGCCAAAGAAGGCCCGAAGATCCTCAAGGACGAGAAGATCAGCTTTCCGCAGGCGCTGTTCAAGACCAAGCAGTCGAAGTTCCGTTTCCAGCCGATCGGCGTGGTCGGCGTCATCGCGCCGTGGAACTACCCTTGGACGATCCCGATTCAGGAGATCGCCATCGCCCTGATCTGTGGCAACGGCGTGGTCCTGAAACCGGCCAGCCTGACCCCGCTGCTCGGCGAGGAGATCCGGCGCGCCTTCGAGGACGCCGGTGTCCCGCAGGGTCTGGTCCGCACCGTCCACGGAGGCGGCCGGATCGGTGACGCCCTGACCAA
>JBBRVF010000227.1:0-3310 GCA_038247145.1 Solirubrobacterales bacterium
CGGCCAGATCTTCCTCGAGTCGGACCTGTTCAACTCGGGCATCCGTCCGGCGATCAACGTCGGCATCTCGGTTTCGCGAGTCGGCGGCGACGCCCAGACCAAGGCGATGAAGAAGGTCGCCGGCAAGATGAAGGGCGAACTGTCCCAGTACCGCGACCTCGCCGCCTTCGCCCAGTTCGGCTCCGAACTCGACGCCGAGACCCAGAAGACCCTGGCCCGCGGCGAGCGGCTGGTCGAACTGCTGAAACAGAACGAAAGAAACGCGCTCTCGGTCGCCGACCAGGTCGCATCGATCTACTCCGGTACCGGCGGCTTCCTCGACCGGATCGCGGTTGACCGGGTCCAGGAGTTCCTCGAAGGCCTGCTGATCCGGCTTCATACCGAGAACTCGGACCTCTGCGACCGGATCAACGAGACCGGCCAGTTCCCGGAGGAGGACGAGAAGGAACTCTCCGACGTGATCAGCGGCTGGGTCGACGACTTCGGAGCCGACTTCGACGACAACGGCGAGCCGATCGAAGAGGGCGAGTCCGACCGCATCGATACCGCCAAGGCAGAAGCCGAAGCCGCCGAGCAGGCCGAAGAAGACGCCGAAGAAGAGACCGCGAACGTCGCTTAGGCGCCGCGAACCCGACCAGCACCCAACCAGGAACACAGATGGCCAACCGCAAAGAAGTCGCAACCCAGATCGCCAGCGTCAAGAACATCCGCCAGATAACGCGCGCGATGGAGGCGGTTGCGGCCGCGCGACTGAGGAAAGCCGAGCAGCGGATCGCTCACCTGCGGCCCTATGCCCAGGCGAGGCGCAACCTGACCCGCCGCGCCGCAGCCGAGGCCGGAAACGTTTCGCATCTGCCGATCCTCGACGAGCGCGAAGACGTCAAGCGCCTGGCGATCCTGCTGATCACCGGCGACCGCGGTCTGGCCGGCGCTTTCAACGCGAACATCATCCGCGAGGGACTTCATCTGCGCGATCAGGCGATCGACAACGACCAGGAGGTCGTCTACTACGTGGTCGGCCGGCGCGGAGACGGCGCGATGACCTTCCGCAAGCAGAACATCGGCGAGGCCTGGACCGGCTTCACGGACCGCCCCGCCTTTACCAACGCCCGCGCGATCGGGGACGCTCTGACCTCGGCCTACATCGACAAGGAAGTCGACCGGATCGAGGTCGTCTACAACCGCTACGTCTCGCCGCTGACCCAGTACGTCCAGACTATGACCCTGCTGCCGGTACAGCAGGCGGAAGTCGTCGGCCAGGGAGCCGAAGAAGAGAACAGCGTCGAGGAGGACGATGAGCTCAGCGAGGCCCACGGCCGCTCGCTCTGGGAATACGAACCGGAGCCCGAGGAACTGCTCGCCCAGCTGATCCCGGACTACATCAACACTTCGCTTTACCGCACCCTGCTCGACTCGGCGGCATCCGAGCTCGGTGCCCGAATGACGGCGATGCGCAGCGCCGCCGACAACGCCGAAACCATGATCGACGACCTCACCCTCGAGATGAACCGGGTCAGGCAGGCGGAGATCACGCAGGAAATCCTGGAAGTCGTCGGAGGCGCGGAAGCGCTCGGCTAGACGGACGCCAAACGGAAACTGGAAACTGGAGATATGTCAGAGAACAACGGTAAGAACGTAGGACGAATCGAAGAGATCAGGGGCGTCGTGGTTGACGTGGTCTTCCCGGACCAGCTTCCGGAGATCTTCTCGGCGATCGTGATCGAGGTTGACGAGGGCGACGGCCGCGAGGCGATGAGCGTGGTCTGTGAAGTCCAGCAGCACCTCGGCGACAACCGCGTCCGCACCGTGGCCATGGACGCCACCGACGGCTTTCAGCGTGGCGACCGGGTAGTCGATACCGGCGGACCGATTACCGTGCCGGTCGGTGACGCGACGCTCGGCCGGATCTTCAACCTGCTCGGCGAGCCGATCGACGGCGGCGAACCGCTGCCGGATGACATCGAACGCTGGCCGATCCACCGTCCTTCCCCCGACGCGACCGATCTGACCCCGACCCAGGAGATTCTCGAGACCGGCATCAAGGTCGTAGACCTGCTGGCCCCCTACGCCAAGGGCGGCAAGATCGGCCTGTTCGGCGGCGCCGGCGTCGGCAAGACCGTTCTGATCCAGGAGCTCATCCACAACATCGCCCAGGAGCACGGCGGCCTTTCGGCCTTCTGCGGAGTAGGAGAGCGCACCCGTGAGGGCACCGACCTCTACCTCGAAATGACCGAGTCCGGCGTCATCGACAAGACGATGATGGTCTTCGGCCAGATGAACGAGCCTCCGGGAGCCCGCCTGCGAGTGGCGCTGTCCGGTCTGACCATGGCCGAGTACTACCGTGAATCGGGCGGCCAGGACGTGCTGCTGTTCATCGACAACATCTTCCGCTTCGTTCAGGCTGGTTCAGAGGTATCGGCCCTGCTCGGGCGCATGCCCTCCGCCGTCGGTTATCAGCCGACGCTGGAGACCGAGATGGGAACCCTGCAGGAGCGGATCACCTCGACCTCGCGTGGATCGGTCACCTCGATCCAGGCCGTCTACGTACCCGCCGACGACTTCACCGACCCGGCCCCGGCCTCGGTATTCGCCCACCTCAACGCGACCACTGCGCTGTCCAGGGCGATCTCGGAGAAGGGCATCTACCCGGCCGTGGACCCGCTCGACTCGACCTCGACAATCCTCAAGCCGGACATCCTCGGCGAGGAGCACTACCGGACGGCGACCCGGGTTCAGGAGATCCTGCAGCGCTACAAGGAGCTGCAGGACATCATCGCCATCCTCGGCATCGACGAGCTCTCCGACGAGGACAAGCAGACAGTGCAACGCGCGCGCAAGGTGGAGCGCTTCCTGTCCCAGCCGTTCTTCGTGGCGGAGGCCTTCACGGGCACGCCTGGCCAGTACGTGCCCGTCGAGGAGACCGTGCGTTCCTTCAAGGAGATCGTGGACGGCGAGCACGACGACCTGCCCGAGCGCGCCTTCTACATGAAGGGCACGATCGACGAGGTGCTCGAGGAGATGAAGGGCTCCAAGAAGAAGAAGGGCGCCAAGGCCGAGTCCTCAGACGACGACGAGGGCTCCGAGGAGACTGAGGAGGCCGAAGAGGCCGAGGACTCCGAAGAGGCCGAGGGCTCCGAGGACTCCAAGTCGGAGGACGGGGACAGCTAGTGGCCCGCTCGAGCTTTCCCGTCGAGGTGCTCACCCCAGAGGGCCAGGTGTGGGAGGGCGAGGTGGAGATGCTCTCCACCCGCACGCTCACTGGCTCGATTGGCGTGCTGGCCAACCACGCGCCGCTGATGGCCATGCTCGA
>JBBRVF010000228.1:0-3302 GCA_038247145.1 Solirubrobacterales bacterium
ATTGAATTTCGGCTCAATTCAGTACGGACGGTGATTTCCCTGGTATTCACCGAAGGACACCATTCAAGCGGTGAAGGGCCTCCGATTCGAACTGAGCTCTGCAGCGAGGCGGTCTGGCTCGCCCGGCAACTTCACCAACTCACGCCCGACGATGAAACCACGGCATTGCTGGCACTGCTTCTGGTTCGACATTCCCGGATCGACGCCAGACTGGACCCCGGCGGCCGCCTCGTCCTCTTCGATGATCAGGACCGGGAACTGTGGGATCAAGGGCTGCTCGCCGAGGCCAAGGAACTGATGGCGACCACCGGTCGATCAGCGCCCGGCGGCTATCAACTTCAAGCTGCGATCGCCCTTGTCCAGATTGTCGAGGGTCCTATCCCCTGGCAGCATGTAGCCGCTCTCTACAGAGCGCTACTCAGGCAGGATCAGTCGCCTCTGATCGCACTCCAATGCGCCGCGGCCCTTGGCCGTGCCAACAGTCCGGAGGCAGGCCTCTTGCTGATCGACTCCCTTCGGGGCGAACCGTTGCTAAAGGGCCTGGTTTCTTTCCATGCCGCCGAAGCGGACCTTCTCGAACGCTCGGGCGATCAGGCCGGCGCCAGGATTTCGTGGGAACGAGCTTCCGAGCATTGCCCAAACCTGGTCCAGCGAGAAGCGATGCTTGACAGGGCCAAGCGGTAGGCGGGCTCTTGGCATTCGTTTCAGCCGGATGTCCTCTGCCGTAGTCCCTGCGCGTCGAATGGTAAACGACACAGGAATCCACCTGTGACTTCTTCGAAAGGCTCGAAATGAATGCAGACAACAACCAGAAGATCCAGCTCGCGATCAAGGCTTCGCCCGACGAGATCTGGGAAGTCCTGACAGATGGTGAAATAACTCCGAGCTACTACATGGGTTTCACTGCGGATTTTAACCTCGAGCCGGGGGCCGGATATGCCTACACCGCCAACGGATCTGAAGTCATTACCGGTGAGGTTCTGTCAGTAGAGCAAGCCAGCAGCCTCAAGGTCACCTTCAACGGAAAATGGGACCCGGAAGTTGCCGAGCTGCCGCAGTCCGAAGTCACGTTCACCATCTTCGAACCCTTCATGCCGATGCCGGGAGTGACGTTCTTGTCCTGCGTCCATGAGGGGCTGCCGGCAACCGACATCGCCAAAAACCTCGAGATGGGATGGGTATCCATCCTCAGCGGTCTGAAGACCGTCCTGGAGACGGGTGCTCCCCTGGTGGAGCCGCCGTCTTAACGAAGGCAAGAGGCATTCGGCCTCCATCAAGCCCGGTATGGATCAGAGCGGGGATGGGCTTTTGGAACCGGATTGTTCCACTGGGTCGAGTGCACCATTGGCCACCAGGGTGGCCAATTCGGTCCGAGAGTGGATATCGAGTTTGCGGTAAACCCGGCCGAGGTGAAACTCGATTGTCTTCGGGCTGAGATACATCCGGGTAGCGACCTGCCTGTTGGTCGCCCCCTCGGCGACCGCCTTCGCCACTCGAATCTCCTGGGGGCTGAGTTTGTCGGGATCGGCCGAAGCCTCGCGGTGAATCGCACCGGCCGCGGTCAGCTCCGCGTCGGCCTGGTCGACCCACGGTTTCGCACCCAGCCTCTCGAAGACCTCCCTCGCGGCTCGCAGGCGCTCCCGCCCGTCAACCCGCCGCCGGGCGCGGTGGAGACGCGCGCCGTAGGCGAGGAGGGTTCGCGCCTCCGCGAACGAGGCACTGCCCTTTCCATGGAATGCGAGGGCCTCTTCGAAACTCGCTTCGAATGCGGTCGCCCGAGTCAGTCCGCGACCGCGCGCGGCGTAGGCCAGGGAAAGCGGTGATCCGGCCAGCTTCGCCCTTTCCCCGAGAAGTCCGGCCAGACTCTCGGCCTGCTTCCCCCGCCCGGTTCGTACATAGGCCTCGATCAGGTCAGGCGCCCACGGAATGAAGACGGGATCCTCGATCCCCGAACTTTCAGCAAAGGCAGCGACCTGTTCAAGCTGCTCGATGGCCTCCTCGGCCCGGCCGATTCCGAGCTCCAGGAATCCGGTTCCGGCCCTGCCGATTGCGGCCACCATCAATGCCCCTCCGGCTTCGGCCAGTTCGGTTCCCCGGTCGAGATCGGCCCTTGCCTGGTTGGTCTCCCCGCGTGCGGCCAGTAATCGACCCCGGATCACCAGGGCGAGGGGCAGAATGCCATCCTGGCCGCATTCGGAGGCCAGTTCCACCGATCCTGAGTCACGCATCGATGATTCCCAGTCCCCGATCCGGTAGTTGACATCGGCCGAGACGGTCGTCAGGTAGGCGAGCAGGCCGGTGGCCCCGGCTTGCCTTGCCATTGTGATGAGCCGGTCCAGCTGGCCCTTGAGTTTGAGCTCCTGGTTGGTCGAGACCTGGCCGTGGAGGCCGAGCACGATTGACTGGAGGACGGGTGAGATCTGGTCCAGCTGGTCGACGAGCTCTCCGGTCCGTTCGAACTGCGCGACCGCTTCATTCCCTCTGCCCCGGATCGCAGTGGTCATGGCATACATCGCGTGGACCATGCAGCTGACCAACGGTGACGCGTCTTCAGGAATCACCTCCAGTGCCCGCTTCGAGGCGGCTTCGCCGGCCACGAACTGGCCGGAGGTTCCGGCCAGCAGTGCCGCGTCGGCGAGCATTACTGCTGCAATCTGGGGCAACTCCTCGACCACTCGTTCGGCTTCCCGTCCCAGCTCCTCATGGGCGTTGCGCGGGAGCTTCATCCCGCCCGACAACCTGATGACCGAAAGGGACATGAAGCTCAGCGCTCTGAGCGCGGGGTCTTCTACCTGGGAGCTGATCTCGAGCAGGGCCTCGCACCGGTCGTAGTCTCCGGCCAAGGCGGAGGAGAGGGCGGCCCGGTAGAGCATCTGGGCCCGGTCAACGTGGTCCTCGGTGAACTCAGACGCCCGATGGAGCGCGTCGGCCGCGACGCTGTGAGCGCCCCGTTCGATCGCCCTGATCGCCGCTTGATCGAGCTTTTCCTTTACCTCAGGATCCGGACCGAGGCGGCCGGCCGCCAAGTGCCATGACTCAGCGTCGGGATCAGAGTGCGCCGCGAGTGCACGGTGCGCTTCGCGGCGGTCCGCAGGTGAGATTCCTTCGTAAGAGACTGCTTTGAGCAGAGGATGGGAGAACTGGATCTCGGTCTCAGTGATCGATACGACCCCGGCCTGCTCGGCTTTCTCCAGTTCCTGGACGTCTATCTCAAGGTCGCGACAGGCTGAGACCACCGGCACAAGCTGTCGGTCGAACGCCGCCGAGGCCACCCCGATTGCCTCGCGGGAACCCGGTTCCAG
>JBBRVF010000229.1:0-3298 GCA_038247145.1 Solirubrobacterales bacterium
GGCCGCGACCAGGGTCAGGTGAGGCCGGGCATACGGCCGGCCGATGCACCAGGCGGCCAGCAGGGCCAGCGCGAGCCAGCCCATGTTGACCAGTACTGAAAAGAAGTCGCGTCCGGTCAGCGCCATGCCGACGGCATGAACGAGCTCCGAGTTCTGGGGGTAGAACCAGTTGGTGAAGACGGTCTCGGGCTTGTAGAAGCTGAGGGTGGAGCCGGTCTGGAAGAGGTCAGCCGAGAAAGGCAGGTGGTACCAGACCGAGTCGAAGTTGGAAATGCCGGCGTCGAGGCTGTAAGAGGTGAAAGCGGCCCACTGGGCAACCAGCACCGCGGCGGTAAGAAGGGCGAGCCAGAAGCCGTGCCTGGCAACCGGTGGTCGCGGCGGCTTCGATACCCCGCCGTCGGACTCAGGAGCACCCGGAGCGGTCTCGGGGACAGGCCCGGGTTCGAGAAAGGAGTGCGCAGCAGCGGCCAGCAGCAGGCTGGAGAGGACGAGGGACCAGGCGGCGAAGAGTCCGACGATGCCAAGAGCCTCGCTCAATACGACAAGCGCGCCGATGCCGGTGACCGCCACGACGAGGTAGCCCGCGGCCTCGTCCCAGCCGGGAAGCAGCTGCCTGCGCAGCCGGAGCGCCGCGTAGCCGATTGAAGCGAGGACGATGGCCAGCTGTGCCAGGCCGAGGTAGAAGGACGCTGCGCTCATCCGGACGCGCCCGGAGCCGTCGGCCTCAGCGGTTGAGGCCGTTGACCACGTAGGCCTGCTCGCCGGGCACGATCATGCCCTGCCTTCTGGCCTCGCGACGCAGCACGCTCTCGCTGCCGGCCTTCTCTGAAAGGCGCTTCAGCCGCTTGTTCTCGTCGAGAACGCGGTGGAACTCCTCCTTGACGTCGCCGGCATTCATGTAGGTGGTCACGAGGTTGTAGGTCGGGCCGACGTAGAGCACTCCGATCACGAAGACCGCGGCGACCAGTACGACCCGCCCGAGGCGATCCCACTGGATCCTGCCTGAGCCTTCCTGCCCGGCGTTGCGACGGGGTGCCGGCCGACGGCGCGGTGGTCGGGGCTGTCTGGCGATTGACCGCGAGCGTGCTGACACGTCCGACCCTTCTGGGGCGGACGGTCATTTCCTTCAAGACCGGCGCTTCAGCACCGCCGTACCGCCAAAACGGGCGGAGTCACCCAGCTCTTCTTCGATCCTCAGCAGGCGGTTGTACTTGGCGACCCGGTCCGAGCGCGAGGGCGCACCGGTCTTGATCTGCCCGGCCTCGGTTGCGACGGCCAGGTCGGCGATCGTGGTGTCTTCGGTCTCACCGGAGCGGTGCGAGATGACCGAACTGTAGCCCGCCTCGTCTGCCATCCGGATCGCCTCGAGCGTCTCGGTCAGGGTGCCGATCTGGTTGACCTTGATCAGGATCGAGTTGGCGGTATCGCTTTCGATTCCGCGCTTCAGCCGGACCGGGTTCGTAACGAACACGTCGTCGCCGACCAGCTGGACCGAGTCACCGAGCCGGTCGGTCAGCAGCTTCCAGCCGTCCCAGTCCTCCTCGTCCATGCCATCTTCGAGCAAGACGATCGGGAAACGCTCGCAGGCGCTGACCCAGTAGTCGGCCATCTGGGAGGAGCTGAGCGAGCGGTCCTCGTGCTCGAGCCGGTAGACACCGTCCTCGTAGATCTCGCTGGTCGCCGGGTCGAGCGCGATGAAAACATCCTCTCCGGCCTTGTAGCCGGCCGCCTCGATGCCTTCGATCAGGATTTCCAGGGCCGCCTCGTTCGACGGCAGGTTCGGGGCGAAGCCGCCTTCGTCGCCGACCGCCGTGGCGAAGCCGTGGCCGGCCAGGATCTTCTTCAGCGAGTGGAAGACCTCGGTGCCGATACGGAGGCATTCGGAGAAGCTGGAGGCGCCGGCCGGCATCACCATGAACTCCTGGAAGTCGACCGAGTTGTCGGCGTGGACACCGCCGTTGAGCACGTTCATCATCGGTACCGGCAGCAGGTCGGCGTTGCCGCTTCCGTAGAGGTCACCGAGGTACGAGTAGAACGGCCGGTCTTCGAGCAGGGCGCCGGCCCGGGCGGCGGCCAGCGATGCGCCGAGGATGGCGTTGGCGCCCAGGCGACCCTTGTTGTCGGTGCCGTCGAGGTCGATCATCAAGCTGTCGAGGCCCGCCTGGTCGGTCGTATCGAAGCCGGTGAGAGCCTTCTGGATCTCGCCGTTGACATTGGCGACGGCTTTGCCGACACCCTTGCCGAGGTAATCGGAGCCACCGTCTCGAAGCTCGACCGCCTCGAAGACGCCGGTCGAAGCGCCCGAAGGCACCGCAGCCCGACCGATCTGCCCCTCCACCAGTCGGACATCGACCTCGATCGTGGGGTTTCCTCGGGAGTCGAGGATCTGGCGCGCGTGAACGGCTTCTATCGTGCTCATTGAGCGCCAGTCTAGTGCGACTCGGCCTGAGCCTGCGGTCATGAGGCAGCCGGCCGACCTCCGAACTTCAAGTCCGGGGGCCTGGGTCAGGTGCGGGGGCGCGGCGCTCGGCTTCGGCCCGGAGGGCCAGCTCGGCGTCTACTCCGCGGGCGCGGGCCTCGGAGACCGCCTGCCACAGCATCCGCCCCACTTCGGCTTCGTCCGCTTCGCGGTCCGGGTTGTCCGCCCCGGCGTTGGCCGGGCGCTCGATCGGATCGAGCTTCCACTGGACCTTGCTTGCGTATACGAGGGCGGGGAGTCCGGGCTTCTTCCAGTCCTTCTCGGCGGTGCGGCCCTCGACGTTCTGCTTGATCTGGTCCCACTGTTTGCGCACGTCGTCGGCCGTCTCGATGGCCGGGGCGACGGACTCTTCAGTGGTTTCCTCTTCCCCGGTCTCTGCCGGCGGATAGACATGGGGGTGGCGGCGGATCAGCTTGTCGCTCAGCTGGGTCGCGATCGAAGCCAGGTCGCCTTCGCCCTGTTCTTCGAGCAGCAGGGAGAGGAAGACAACCTGGAAAAGCACATCGCCGAGTTCGTCCCGCATCGACGCGCTGTCTCCGCTTCGGGCGGCCTCGGCCAGTTCGTAGGCCTCTTCGACCGTATGGGGCACGATCGAGCGGGCGTCCTGCTCACGGTCCCACGGACATTCGGCCCGCAGGGTGCGGGTCACTTCGTCGAGGCGCGAAAGAGCGGCGGCCAGGTCCAGACCGGGGGCGCTGCACTTCGGCTCGTCGGGAACCGCTGCCGCCGCGCACCTCGCCGGCGAGCTTTTCAACTCGATGGCCGGCGTGAAGATCGTGCACGTCGCCTACAAAGGCGCGCCGCCCGCGATCACCGACC
>JBBRVF010000230.1:0-3281 GCA_038247145.1 Solirubrobacterales bacterium
AGTGTTTTTAATGTTCACAGCTCTTACAGATGCCTGCATTGCTTCAATGTCATTCCAACGCCTGATATCCCAGAATCTAAACCCTTCAAAGCAAAGACTTACTCTTCTTTCAATCTTAATAAACTCTCTGAATGCAACCTTACTGGTAACCGATGCAAGATAAGGATCGGGAGAGGCAATCCCGGCACCGGTGATTCACTGGCTCGGTTTGATCAAGGCCGATGCCGCCCGAACCAACGCGAAGCTCGGCCTGCTGGACGAGAACCTGGCAGAGGCGATCGCCGCCGCCGGTGACGCGATCGGTGCCGGCGAGCATGATGAACAGTTCCCGGTCGACGTCTTCCAGACCGGCTCGGGTACCTCGTCGAACATGAACGCGAACGAGGTCATCGCGACGATCGCCGGCGGCGAGGTCCATCGCAATGACCACGTCAACATGGGCCAGTCCTCTAACGATGTCTTTCCTTCGGCGGTCCATCTTGCCGCGCTCGACCAGGTCGTGGGCGACCTGCTTCCGGCGATGGATGCCCTGGCCTCGGCGCTCGAGGCCAAGGCCTCCGAGTTTGCCGGCGTGGTCAAGGCCGGCCGCACCCACCTGATGGACGCGGTGCCGGTCACGCTCGGCCAGGAGTTCGGTGGCTACGCCTCCCAGGTCCGCCTCGGCATCGAGCGCGTAGAGGGTACGCTCGGCCGGGTCGGCCAGATCCCGCTCGGCGGCACCGCCACCGGTACCGGTTTGAACACCCACCCGGACTTCGCAGCCGGAGTGCGTGAGCTGCTGGCCGAGAAGAGCGGGTTGACGATCTCGGCTCCCGACGACCGCTTCGAGGCGCAGGCCAACCGCGACTCCCTGGTCGAGCTGTCGGGGGCACTGAAGGTCTACGCGATCTCGCTCAACAAGATCGCCAACGATCTCGCTCTGATGGGATCCGGGCCGCGGGCCGGGATCGCCGAGCTGCGGCTTCCCGAGCTTCAGAAGGGCTCATCGATCATGCCCGGCAAAGTCAACCCGGTAATCCCCGAGGTGGTGATCCAGGTAGCTGCGCAGGTGGTCGGGAACGACGCCGCCATCACCATGGCCGGCTCGCAGGGTCAGTTCGAACTTAATGTGAGGGTGCCGTTGATCGCCCGCAACCTGCTCGGCTCGATCAAGCTGCTCGCTTCGGCCTCACGCCTGCTCGACGAAAAGTGCGTTGCCGGCATCGAGCCCGACCACGAGAACAATGAAGCCCACGCCGAAGCGACGCTGGCCACAGCAACCGCGCTCAACCCGTTCATCGGATACGACCGCGCAGCCGAGATCGTCAAGCTGGCCGCCGCTTCGGGTCGCGGCCTGCGCGAGGTCGCGATCGAGCTCGAGGTGGAAGAGGAGATCCTCAAAGAGGCCCTCGACCACCACAAGATGGCCCACCCCCACGACTGACTGCGCCGCCTACAGGCGACAGAGGGTCAGTCTCGCAGGGGCGGGTCTTCGGGGTCGCGGTCGAGGATCCGCGTGTCGTCGTCCTCCGGATCGGGCTCGATCACGATCGTCTGGGTCTCGATCACCTGCTCCTCGACCTCGATGACCGGTTCATGGGATTCGACCGCCTCCGGCTCGGCTGCCGCCTCATCCTCCTCGTGCCAGCCGATCTTCCTGGCGAGGATCGCCACTGCCAGCGGGTAGTACATCAGCGCGGTGCCGAGTACGAAGGCGATTACGACTGTGCCGAAGTCGAGCACCCCATCTTCCGCGGCGGCCCAGAACATCCAGGCGGCGACCGGCAGGTAGATGAAGACCGCGCTGAGCGTGCCCGGCGTCAGCCGGTCGCCCCGGGCGCTCGGGATCATGTGCAGGAAGATCGCGTTGACGATGAACAGGGCCGGCACAGCGAGGCTGACCGCCGGGGCCCACCAGCCGATCGCGGCTCCGGCCAGTGCGTAGAAGATCAGAAGGAAGGCGGCGAAGAAGAAGTCGGCTTGGGAAAAAGTGACGCCGAAGCGCGGACCCACCTGCCGGTTGGCCCAGACCAGCCAGCCTTCGGCGTACTCCTCCATCACATGGAGGCCGATAGCGATTATTCCGAGCCAGAGAACCCACGAATGCGTATCCATGCGCAGACCCTAGAGGGACCGGTGGGTGCGTTCGTCGAGCGCCCGGGTCAGGCTTCCCGGTATTTCGGTGTCGGGGTGCTCGCCCAGAGCTTCTCTGAGGCCGACCACGGCTTGGATCAGCGGCGGGCAGCGGGTGCAGCCGCGCAGGTGCTCGTCGACTTCGTCCCGTACCGGGGTGTCGAGTCTGTCGTCCAGATAGGCCGACACGTGGAGCCTCGCCTGTACGCAGGTTTCGGGTGGGCGCCCGTGGAAAGGAACACCCCTTGCACGGTCAAGTTCTCCGGCCAGGCGGAGGCGACCCCGCTGGAGGCGCTTGTGGACGGCTTCGGTGCTGATTCCGATCAGCCCGGCGACCTCGCCGGCCGGAAGCTTCTCTCCGTCGCGCAGCACCAGAACCGTGCGGTCTTCGGGGGACAGCTGTGACAGGGCCGCGCGCAGGGCAGCGGCATCGGCCGCGCTTTCGACCACCGATGCCGGGTCGCGAATGTCGATCGCGCAGGCGTCAAAGTCAGGGTCGGCCTCCTCCGGCGGCGCCGCCTTCGACCGGCGGGCCAGGTCGGCGGCCCGGTTCACCATGATGCTGTGAAGCCAGGTGGACAGGCGCGACCCCTCGCGGTAGCCGGTGCGCGATCGCCAGGCACGCTCGAGGACGTCCTGGACCAGATCCTCCTCGTCCACGTCGGGTGGGGTGAGGCGGGTGCCGAGCCTCAGGAGCCTGGGGATTTCCCCTGCAAGTGCCAGTCTGAACTCTTCATCGTCCACAGCGGCATCCTCTCAGGGAAGAAGTTCCGACCCGGGTGTCCATTCTTCCTGCTTCGCCCGTCTTACTTCATGAATAGTCGATTCCCGCGGCCTGGTGGCGGCGGGCCCACAGGATAAGGAGAAATCAGATGGCATTCGTCAACTTCATGCGCAGCAACGCGGGGCGCCTGCTTCGGATCGTGGCCGGTGTGGCGCTGATCCTCGTCGGACTGCTCGTGCTCAGCGGAACCGGTGGAGTCATTCTCGCGATCGTCGGCCTGGTGCCGCTGGCGGCGGGCGTCTTCAACTTCTGCCTGTTCGGGCCGTTGTTCGGAGTGGATCTCTGGGGACGCTCAGCCGAAGACCGGTAAGCGCGATCTCAGCGCCGTGGCTGTTCCGACCGTGAGGTTGACCAGGGTCATGGCGCGGGCGACGGCTTCGAGTTC
>JBBRVF010000231.1:0-3279 GCA_038247145.1 Solirubrobacterales bacterium
ACATCGGCCTCGAGGTCACCAACGAGCAGGTCGAAGAGGCGGTCGGGTTCCTCGTTCCCTACGTCGGACAGGCCGATGGCTACGTGTTTTCACTCGGTGTCTACCTCTGGCCCCAGCTCCCGGCCGGGCGTGCCCACATGATGGCCCCGGCTATCGACGCCTTCTCCCCGAAGAACCAGGAGCTCGACGACGAGACCGTGGCGGCCATACTCGGCGTGATCGGCCTGGCCGGCGACGAGCCTGCCGAACCGCCCCGCTTCATCCGTTCCGATGGCAGCGACGGCACGGTCGAGCACAGTTCCCAGGTCACTCAGCTGGAGCAGCTTCCCGACGACGCCACGCTGATCGCCCAGATATCGCGCTGGGACGTGCTCAAGGACCACGAAGGCCTGCTCGAGTGCTTCGCCGAATACCTCGACGACACCGGTGCCCACCTGGCGCTGATCGGACCTTCCAGCGAAGGAGTCGCCGACGACCCGGAAGGACCGGCCGTCCAGGCCCGGATCATCAAAGCCTGGGAGGCCCTTCCCGCCGACCTGCGCCGACGGGTTCACATCGTCGCTCTGGCCATGGACGACTTCGACGAGAACGGAGCCATGGTCAACGCGATCCAGCGCCGGGCCGACATCATCGTGCAGAAGAGCCTGGTCGAGGGATTCGGCCTGACCGTCTCAGAGGCGATGTGGAAGTCGAAGCCGGTCGTGGCAAGCGCCGTCGGCGGGATCAAGGACCAGATCGTCGACGGCGAGACCGGCATCCTGGTCGAAGACCCCGCCGACCTCGAGGCATTCGCCGCCGCTCTTCGAAAGCTGGTCGACGATCCCGAGCTGGCTGCTCGCATGGGCGCGGCCTCGCACGAGCGGGTTGCGAAGAATTTCCTGGCCGCTTCGAGAGTCGCCGACTACGTCGGCCTGATCGGTGAGGTCGAAGCGGCGGCCGAGACCGACCGCGACTGAGCCTCGCCGGCCGAAAGCGCGCCGATCGATACAGCCAAAGCGCTGGAGCGCCCGTTCTGATTCACTGCCGCAGTGAAGGCAATCGAAATCAGTGACGTCCACAAGTCCTTCGGTCCGGTGACCGCGGTGGCCGGACTCGACCTCGATGTGCCCGAGGGCATCTGCCTGGGGCTGCTCGGCCCGAACGGCGCGGGAAAGTCCACCACGATGCGTCTGCTGACCGGGCAGTCGATCGCCGACTCGGGCTCGATCCGGGTGCTCGGCTACGACCTGCCGGCCGACTCCAAGCAGGCCCGCACGCAGATGGGAGTGGTCCCCCAGCTCGACAACCTCGACATCGACGTCACGGTCGAGCAGAACCTGACCATATTCGCCCGTCTGTACCGGGTAAATGACGTACCGGCTGCGGTCGACCGGGCGCTGCAGATCGCGCGGCTGAGCGACCGGCGTGAATTCGCCGTAGACAAACTTTCCGGCGGCATGAGGAGGCGGCTGCTGCTGGCCCGGGGCCTCGTACACGAGCCCAGCCTGTTGCTGCTGGACGAACCGACCGTCGGCCTCGATCCCCAGATCCGGACAGAGCTCTGGTCGCTGATCGACGCCTTACGATCGCGGGGAACGACGATCCTGATGTCGACCCACTACATCGAGGAGGCCGAGAAGCTGGCCGACGAAGTGGCGGTGATGTCAGAGGGAAAGATCATCGCCCGGGCCCGACCGGACCGGCTGATCGCAGAGCATGCAGGCAAGACGACAGCGGAGGTCTATGCAGCGCCGGAGGCGCTGAGCGAGATCCGCCGCTCGGCCGAGGCCGCCGGGCTTGCCGTGCGCCCCGCCGGTCCGGCAATCGCGATCGTCGGGATCGAGCGGGCCGAAGGCTGGAATCTCCCCGAAGGAGCCGTGCGCCGAGCCAGCTCGCTCGAAGACGTCTTCGTCCTGCTGACCGGAGAGGAGGCCGAATGAAGCAGCGTATCGGCCGACTCGAATGGGTAGCGATCGGCGCCGTCATGGGCCGGGAGGCCGCCAACTTCCGCACCTTCTGGCGCTCGACCACCTTCACCAGCGTGCTGGAACCGGCCGTCTACCTGCTTGCCTTCGGCCTCGGCCTGGGCGCAACCCTGGTCAGCGATGTCGGCGACATCCCCTACGTCGAGTTCGTCGGCACCGGAATCGTGGCCACCGCGGTGATCTTTTCATCCGCCCTGCCGGCGATGTTCGGCACCTTCGTCAAGCACCGCTTCCAGCGGACCTATGACGCGATCCTGGCGGCACCGGTAGACGTCGAAGAACTGGTCACCGGTGAGATGCTCTGGATCGGCCTGCGCGCAGGCTTCTTCGGGAGTTTCCCGCTGCTGGTCACCATGTTCTTCGGTCTCGATCCGGTCCCGACGATGCTGCTGGTCCCGTTCTACGCCTTCGTCACCGCGCTCGGTTTCGCCGCATTCGGGATCACCATGGCGGCGACTGTCTCGAAGATCGACCAGTTCAACTACGTCACTACGCTTTTCATCACCCCGCTGTTCCTGGTCGCCGGAACCTTCTTCCCGATCTCCGAGCTGTCACAGGGCTTCCAGATCGCCGCCCAGTTCAACCCGCTCTACCAGCTGGTCGAGCTGGTTCGTAACGCCTGCTTCGGAATGGAGTGGGCGGACCTGCTGAGGATTGGTGGACTACTCGTCTTCTCGCTGGTCATGTGGCGGTTTGCCGTGCGAAGGATGGAGAAGAGGCTGATCGACTGATGGCCGCCATGACTACGACAGGGACGATTCCCGGGCAAGCCGCGCGCCGCCGGACCTTCGCGATCATTTCGCATCCCGACGCCGGCAAGACCACGATGACCGAGAAGATGCTGCTCTTCGGCAATGCCCTGGTCGAAGCCGGGGCAGTCGTTTCCAAGAAGGACCGCCGTTCGACCACCTCGGACTGGATGGACCTGGAGCAGCGACGGGGGATCTCGGTCTCCTCGACCGTGCTCAGGTTCGAACACGACGACAAGGTGATCAACCTCCTCGACACCCCCGGCCACAGTGACTTCAGCGAAGACACGCTGCGGGTGATGTCAGCCGTGGACGGCGCGGTGATCCTGATCGACGCCGCCAAAGGCATTGAGAGCCAGACCCTGAGGCTGTTCGAAGTGGCCCGCAGTCGCGGGATCCCGCTGATCACTTTCATCAACAACTGCGACCGGCCGGGGATCGACCCCCTGGAGCTGCTCGACCACATCGAGTCGACGCTTGATCTGATGCCGACAGCAATGACCTGGCCGGTGGGTGACCCCGGTGACCTGCTCGGTGTGGTCGACCGGCGAGACGGCAGCTTCCAC
>JBBRVF010000232.1:0-3279 GCA_038247145.1 Solirubrobacterales bacterium
CGGCGAGGATCTCGGCGGCGAATGCCCGGGTCGAAGCGGCCTTGCCGGAACCGGCCGGGCCGATGAACAGGTAGGCGTGGGAAGGGCCTTCGCGGAGCGCCGCGGAGAGAGCGCTGCGGACCCGGACCTGGTGCTCGGTCGCCGCCTCGAGCGCCTCGGCGCTCAACTTCCGGTCCCGGTGCCGGTACGCGCCGCGACCGCGGCCATGACCCTTGAATGGACTTCGTCCGGAGTCCCCGCTCCGTCGACGGCAACCATACGCTCGGGCTCGCGCCGGGCGATCTCTTCGTAGGCCCCGGCTACCAGCTGCTGGAACTCCAGTCCTTCGGCCTCGAAGCGGTCGTCGCTTTCGGCCCGGCCGAGTCCGACCTCGGGGTCCACCCGCAGCAGGATCGTCAGGTCCGGCAGCAGTCCGCCGGTGGCGATCCGGTTGAGCTCGGCAACGACCTCGATCCCCAGACCGCGGGCGACACCCTGATAGGCCTCGGTGGAATCGACGAAGCGGTCACTCACGACCACCTTGCCGGCTTCGATCGCCGGCCGGATCACCCGGTTGACCAGATCAGCGCGGGCGGCGACGAAGAGCAGCACCTCGGCGGTCGGATCGAGCGGGATCGCCGGGTCGGCAAGAGTGCCGCGGATCGCCTCGGCCGCCTCGGTGCCACCGGGCTCGCGGATCCTCAGGGTGTCGGGCCCGAGTGCTTCGCTCAGCAGGGCAACCTGAGTCGACTTGCCGGAGCCATCAACGCCCTCGAGCGCGATGAACACGCCCGCTCAGCCCTTCGGGGCGGACTTCCCGCGACCGCCGGCCCGCTTGACCCGACGGGTCCCGAGGTCCGGTTCTCCGGACTTCGACGCAGCGACTGTCTTGCTGCGGGACTTCTTCGACGAGCCGGACTTGGCTTTCTTCTTCGCGCCCGACTTCGGCTTCGCTTTGCCATTGGCCTTCCCGTCGGCCTCCTTGGCCGCCTTTGCCGCGGTCTGGGCCGCCTGGCGCTCGGCGCGCTTCTCGCGCATCTCGACCATGGTCGGGCAGTCGTCGTTGAAGCAGAGCTTCCAGGGCCGACCGGCCCGTCCGCGGGTCTTGACGTTGACCCGGGGGGTGCGGTGGCAGATCGAACAGCGCTCTTCGAGCGGCGTGACTTCGTAAAAATTGGGCTGCGGCATCGGGAAAGTCTGATCGCAGGCGTCCGGGTTGTTGGCCTCCCAGCCAGAGCAGCCGACGAAGGACTTGCCGGACTTCTTCGCCCGGATGATTCGAAGCATGTTCGGCGAGCCGTCCTCCTTGACCCTGCCCACTTCTTCGCAGACGATGCAGGGACCGAGGATCCGGTCCTTGTCCATGCCGGCCCAGATCATCTTCGAGAGGGCCTCTTCGCCTGCCAGCAGCTCGTCGAAAGTCGTATGGACCAGCTTGCGGCTGTCCTCGACAACCGTCTCCTTTTCCATCTTCGACTCGGCGATCTGGTCCATCTCAGCTTCGAGACTGGCGGTCATCTCCGAGGTTGCCATCTCCGGCACGTACGCCTTGAAGGCTTCGTACATCGCCATGCCGGTCGCGGTCGGCTCCGGCGGGTGGTTTCGAACGTACTTGCGGCTGTAGAGCTTCTGGATGATGTCCGGGCGGGTCGCCTTGGTTCCCAGACCCTGCTCGTCCATCAGCTGGACCAGCTTCGCCTCCGAGAGCCTGGCCGGCGGCTGGGTTTCCTTGTCGACCATCCAGGGCTTGCCGTCGAGGGCCAGCTTCTGGCCCTCTTCCAGCGCCGGGATCTCCTCGTCGGCCGAGCGGGCATATGTATAGATGCCGGCGTAACCGGGGTCGAGCACGACTTTGCCGCGGACGAAGTAAGTCTCGCTGCCGGCTTCGATGTCGGCCCGGGTCGATTCGGTGATCATCGGGCTGGAGAATGTGGCGAGGAAGCGGCGAACGATCAGCTCGTAGACCCTCGCCTTGGGTCCGTCCAGGGCGCTCGGATACAGCGCGTGGGTCGGGTAGATCGGTGGGTGGGCGGCATCGAACTTCTTGCCCTGGGTCGGCTTCAGCGGCCCGTCGAGCAGCGGCGCGGCACTGGCGAAGTCCTTGATCTTGACCAGTGAAGAGATCGTCTTCTCCAGCGGCAGCGAGTCCGGGTAGATGGTGTTGTCGGTTCGCGGGTAGGAGATGAAACCGTCGTCGTAGAGGTCCTGGGCGTAGTTCATCGCCTGCTTCGGGGTGATGCCGAGGCGGCTCGAAGCATCGACCTGAAAGGAGTTCGTGTTGTAGGGAGTCGGCGGCTTGCTGGTGTTCTTGCGGCTGGTGACCGACTTGACGACTCCGGGGCTGGACGTGCCGGCGAAAGCCGCGTCGGCTTCGGCCTTGTCCCAGAACTTGTCGGTTGCGTGATGGGTTTCGAAGCTGGCCCCGCTGGGATGCTCGAACTTGGCGAAGAGCTCCCAGAAGGGTTTTGCCACATGGGCCCGGCGCTCGAGTTCACGCTCGACGATCAGGCCGAGGGTCGGGCTCTGCACCCGGCCTACCGAAAGGAAGTTGGCTCCGTAGGCCTTGCTGACCAGTGAGACGGCGCGAGTGAAGGCGGCGCCCCAGATCAGGTCGATGTCCTGGCGGGCGGCGGCGGCGTTGGCCAGCGGGTAAGAGAGTTCTGACAGGCCGGAGAATGCGCCTTCGATCTCTTCCCGGGTCAGGGCCGAGTAGCGGGCCCGCTTGACGGTCGGCTCAAGTTCGGGGTTGACCTCCAGGCAGCTCTCGAGAGCCTCGAGGCCGATCAGCTCGCCCTCGCGGTCGAAGTCGGTTGCGATGACCAGGCTGCTCGCGGCCCTGGCCTCCTTCTGGACCGCCTTGACCACGTTCTTCTTGCCGTCGGTCGGGCGGGTGATCAGGGGGGCGTCGATCAGGCCGTGAATCAGGTCCAGCTTCCACTGCTTGTAGTCCTTGCCTTCGGGGAAGGCGCGCTCGACCGCGTGGCCACCGGTTCCGAGTACGGCATGTTCACCATCGCCGTCGCCCCACCGGAAGACGGGCACGGTAAAGGACTTGGTCTCGGTCGCAGATCCGCCCGACAGGATCTCGGCGATCTTCTGGGCAGAGTTGTTTTTCTCGGTGACGATCAGTCTCATCTGATGGCCGACGGTAGCAGAGCCGGTCGGCAGCAACGACGGGATCGTCGCTCCGGGCAGCTCCGACAGGGCCCGCTGTGACCGCTTCGTGACCGGCCGCTGCATGTCCGCCGCATCTCTCATCAGGCGGGGGTTACGCTCAGGTTCTAGGCTCTTGGCATGCCA
>JBBRVF010000233.1:0-3274 GCA_038247145.1 Solirubrobacterales bacterium
CCTTTCTCGGACAGGTCGCCTCGAACGACAACCGCTGCCGCGCCGGCCGCGTCGTCAAGGTCTACAAGGAGCGGGGACGACGGGATCGTCTGATCGGCCGCGACCGGGCCTCTTCTACCGGTCAGTGGATAATCGAACGGAACGTGGGCCGGGCCCGCTACTACGCGCTGATTCCCAGCAAGCCGATCGACGGCGGCCGCAACGTCTGCCGTCAATACAAGACCTCGGCCTGGCTTTTCGGCTGAAGCTACAAGCCGCCTGGTCCTCCGAGCTCAGCACGGTGACCGCGCTGCTCAGCCGGATGTAGGGTCGCGGTTGAATGGGTGGACTGACGGCTGATCAGGTGGTGGAGATTCTCGGGCTGGCGCCGCTGCCCGGGGAGGGCGGCATGTTCCGCAACAACCTCGACGACGGCAGCTCGACCGCGATCTACTTCCTGGTCGAGCGGGACCGGCCGACCATCCTGCACCGGCTGCCCGGCCCGGAGACCTTCCACTTCTACATGGGCGCCCCGGCGAGGCTGGTGATGCTGATGCCGGGAGGCGAGGTCGAGCGGCCGGTACTCGGCACCGACCTGCCTGCCGGCGAGCGGCCGCAGCTGTTGGTGCCGGGCGGCAGGTGGCAGGCACTCGACAGCCTCGGCGACTGGACCCTGGCCGGGACCACGATGGCCCCGGGCTACCGGGAAGAGGACTTCGAGCTGGCCGGGCGTGACGAGCTGCTGCGTGGGTGGCCCGATGCGGCGGAGTTGATCGGGCGCCACACGACACCGGCTGGCCCCATACTCGAACCATGAGTGAAGACGCATGAGCGACTGTCCTTTCTGTGAGCGGATCAGTGACCGAGAGTCGCTCTTTGCGGCGACAGAGTTCGCCGTCGCTTTCCCGGACGGCTATCCGGTCAGCGACGGCCACACCCTGGTTGTGCCAAAACGCCACATCGCCAAGGCCGAGCAGCTCGAACGCGCCGAGTGGGCCGGGCTCTTCGATCTGGTCCGGGAGGTGGCGCGCGAGTTGACCACCCTGCCCGCGGTTGAAGGCGTGAACGTCGGCGTAAACAGCGGCGAAGCCGCCGGCCAGACGGTCGCCCACGCTCATGTCCACGTGATCCCGCGACGGGCCGGGGACGTGGAGGATCCGCGCGGTGGAGTCCGGCGGGTGATCCCGGAGCGGGCTGACTACTGGACGGCGCGCGAAAGCGGAGATTCCTGAGCCTCCTGAAATAACCTTGTAAATCTATTGGTAGGTGATAGGATTACAAGGATGACTGAGCGAAGGCTGAGGCCGCTTGTCGAGGATCGTCTGGCATCGCAGGCTGCGGTCTGCCTGCTGGGTCCGCGCCAGACCGGTAAGACAACGCTGGCGATGGAGCTCTCGCGCTCGCGACCTTCCGTCTACGTTGATCTCGAGGCGCCGGGCGATCTGGCCAGGCTCTCGGAGCCCGAGCTTTACCTCGAAGCTCATCGAGACGAGCTGGTCGTCATCGATGAGATCCAGCGAATGCCGGGGTTGTTCGAGGTCCTCCGAGGAGTGATCGACCGTGGGCGACGGGAGGAACGGGGGACCGGCCGGTTCCTCCTTCTCGGCTCCGCATCTCCTTCGCTCATGAGGCAGAGCGGAGAAAGCCTCGCCGGCCGAATCGCGTATCTGGAACTGGAGGGCTTCGGGGTGGACGAGGTCGATCCCGAAGGCGTCGAGGGACTCTGGCTGAAGGGTGGCTTTCCGCTCAGCTTCCTCGCGGTCGACGATCGATCCAGCCTGCGCTGGCGGCAGGACTTCATCAGGACCTACCTCGAGCGGGACATCCCGCAGCTCGGCTCGCGTGTTCCGGCCGAGACGCTGCGGCGGTTCTGGACCATGCTGGCTCACCGTCAGGGGACCCCGTTCAACGGATCGGACCTCGCCCGCAGCCTCGGCCTGACGACGCCGACCGTGTCGCGGTACCTGGATCTGTTGGTCGATCTGCTGCTGGTGCGCAGACTGGAGCCGTGGTCCGGCAACGTCGGCAAGCGACTCGCTCGGACTCCGCGGGCGTTCGTACGGGATTCAGGAATCGTTCACGCGCTCCTGGGGCTCGAGGACCTCGAGCAGGTCCTCGGGCACCCGATCGCCGGGCCGAGCTGGGAAGGGTTCGTGATCGAGAACCTGATCTCGGCGACCGCTGGACGGGCCCAGGCGTCGTTCTTTCGGAGCTCGGGCGGAGCGGAGATCGACCTCGTCCTGGAGTGGCCCGGCGGGCCGCGCTGGGCGGTCGAAGTCAAGCGCAGCCTCACTCCCAGGCTGAAGCGCGGTTTCCATTCGGCGAGCGAAGACATACAACCCGATCGTGGGTACCTGGTCTATCCGGGTAGCGAGCGCTACCCCGTCCATCATGAGGTCGACGCCATCGGGCTCGCGGAGATCGTCGAGCTGGCGCGCGGCGTCTGAGCAACTGTCAGATACGGGCCCGGTCCACTGACCCTTTGCCCAAGGCGGGTAGTCGAGGATCGGAGGTCGTTGTGGTGGTTGAGCTTTCGAAGCACTGTGTGGAGCGTTGGCGGGATCGGGTTCGCCCGGGCCTGGATGTTGATTCGGCTCGGCGGGAGCTGGTGGGGGTTCTGGGCTGTGCCGGTGGGACGATGGTTGACATCGCTCCGGATTGGTCCGGGCTGGCGGCTCCGGATTCGCATACGAGCTATCTGGTGGTCGGCGACGACCTGGTGCTGGTTCTGATCGAACTCGGGGACCGTCTGCTGGCGAAGACCTGCGTGCCGCGGGGTTCGATCGCGCCCTGGGAGCGGATGCGTCGCCGCAACCGGAAGCCCTCCTGGGGTGGTGGGCGGTCGCGAGGCAGGCGGCCTGAGCCGTACCGGCGGGAGAGATCGCCCAGTTTGCGGGGCTGACTTGCAATCCGCCGAATACGAACGTATGTTCTAGTCATGCTTCTATTCAAAGTTGAATGCGACTCATGTTGTGCGAGCTACGCTGCGGAGGCCGTGACAGCTTCCGGGCCCGAGGCTTGTGAGGTCTGTGGGGCCCCGCCGGCCGATGTCTTCGGGATCGACCCGCAGTTTCCGGCAGATGCCGAGTACGCCGACATGTCGAGGGTCGAAGCCGAAGTCATCAGCGCCGTCCGCCGGGTTTTCGGGCGGGTCACCGTCGAGCCGGCCTTGCGCCGCCACCAACCCAACTGACGCGTGTTGTGAAGCTAGGCGGGGCCGAGCCCGAGTGCCCCTGCGACCTCGGGCAGATGCTCAAAGAGCAGGAAGTGGCCAGCGCCTTCGATTCGATGGGCC
>JBBRVF010000234.1:0-3266 GCA_038247145.1 Solirubrobacterales bacterium
CCTCCGACCGGCACGATCAGGGAGCCATTGGCTACGTAGAAGTTCGTATACGGGACCACCACGACACCGTCGTCTTCGCCGGCGATCCGCGGCAGCAACTCGAATTCGACCACTTCGACCCCGGCCTCCCGAAGGCGCCCGAGGTTCTCCTGAGTGCTCAGCCAGTTCGGATCTGACTCCTGGGCAACGGTCTGCAGCAGCGCTTTGCCCGGCTCTACGAAGCAGCAGATGTTGTCAACATGACCGTCGGTATCGACGTCTTCGATCAGACCGTCACCGAGCCAGATCACCCCCTCGACCCCTAGGCGGTCTTTCAGTTCGGCGGCGATTTCGCGGTAGTCGAGATCGGGGTTCCGGGTCGGATCGAGCAGGCACTGCTCGGTGGTCACCAGCAGCCCATGGCCGTCGACCGCGATCGAGCCGCCCTCGAGAACCATCGGGCTCGCCACCCGCTCGATCCCCAAGTGGTCGAGGATTCGCCTGCTCACCGCCGCATCGTTGTCATAGGGGGAGAAGGCCTCACCCCAGGCGTTGAAGAGGAAGTCCACGCCGGCGCGGCTGCCGTTGTCGTCGGTAACGACGATCGGTCCGGAGTCACGCAGCCAGGAGTCGTCGATCGTCACCTCGAATACTTCGACGTTGTCTGAGGGCACGCGCGAACGGGCATCGGCTGCCTGCGACGGATCGGCCACCAGCAGGACCGGCTCGAAGTCGGCGATCGCCGCGACTACTTCGGCGTGAGTATCGCGGGCGGCCTCGATCGTCGTGCCGCGCCAGGCGTCTTCGCGCTGAGGCCAGGCGAGCAGCGTCAAATCATGGGGCTCCCACTCGGCCGGCATCCGCATGCCCTCTGCAGTGTTGCTGCTCTTTTCAGCGCTGCGGCTCTCTGCCTCGGAGGGGTTCATCAACGCGATGTTACTCGTCCGGTCTGGGCGGACCAGACGCGGAGTGCTCCCTCGACGGCAGCGCCGATCCGCGAACGATTCAAGTGGAGCTGAGGGGGCTCGAACCCCTGACCTTCGCCATGCCATGGCGACGCTCTTCCAGCTGAGCTACAGCCCCGAACGTGAGGCGGCGGCCATTTTACAGCGATTGACCGGGGAGACGGGCTGCCGTCGGTTCCCGGATGGATAGTGCAGCTATTTCATGGACGATCGCACCGGGAAGGGCGGTAACGCAAGGTCGGCTTTCTCCGCTCGGCGGGGTCAGGCGGCGGAGACGGACTCCTGGTCGGACTCCTCGGGCGCATTCAGGTCGAGTTCGAGGCGGGGTGCCTCGTGCCAGAGGTCCTCGAGGTCGTACTTTTCGCGGGCTTCTTCGGTGAAAACGTGAAAGACGCAGTCGAGGTAATCGAGCACCCGCCAGCCGACGTTGTCGGAGCGATCGGGATTGGAGGGCAGCAGCGAGTGGTCGCGCTTCATGCGGATGTGGATTTCGTCGGCGATCGCTTCGGCCTGGCGCTCATTTCGAGCGGTGCAGACCACCAGGTAATCGGTGTAAGCGACCAGTTCACGCATGTCCAGCGCGACGATGTCTCCGGCCAGCTTGGCCTCGGCCAGGCTCACAATCTCGTTTGTCAGCTCTTCACTGTTCAGACCCATATACCCCTTCATTGTCGATCATTTCCGCGACTGCCGCGGGCACCATGTCACTAACCGTCGCCCCCGCAGCGATTCGCCCCCTTACAAGGCTGGAGGAAAGGTCGACCGTCGGCATCTCGATGAAGGCGACGCGGTCCAGTGCCCCAAGCGACTCGAAAGCGGCCAGTACTTCATCCCGGCTTACGTCGGACCGGGGCGCTACTACGATCCGGGCCAGTTCCAGAATCCGCTCCGGCTGCCGCCAGCCGCCGAAGTCCCTGGCCGTGTCGGCGCCCGTCAACAGGTGGATCTCGCTGTCCGGATTCTCTGAAGCAATCTCCTCAAGGGTTTCATACGTGTAGGACGGGCCTTCGCGCTTGACCTCTGCCGGCGAGACCGTGACCTTCTCGATCCCCTCGAAAGCGGCGCGGGCCATCGCCATCCTGACCTCCGGCCCCGGATCCGCCTCCGACTCCTTGTGGTAGGCGTGACCGGTCGGGACGGCGATCAGCCGGTCCAGGCCGAACTGGCCGACAGCGGCTTCGACGACGGCGAGGTGGGCGTTCTGAGGTGGATTGAAGGCGGATCCGAAGACCCCGATCCTTCGTACGGCGGTGCCGGTCTCAGGCACGTATCTGGCCGTCGCCCCGGCCGACGTACTTGAACGTGGTCAGCTCCCGCAGGCCGATCGGCCCTCTGGCGTGGAGCTTCTGGGTCGAGTTTCCGATCTCTGCGCCCATCCCGTATTCGAAGCCGTCGGTGAACCGGGTCGAAGCGTTGACGTAGACGGCGGCAGCATCGACCTCCGTGGTGAAGCGATCGGCGGCCTCCCCTGAACCGGTCACGATGGCTTCGGAATGGCCGCTGCCATGGGCGTTGACGTGCCCGATCGCGGCGTCGAGATCATCGACGATGCCGACCGCTAGTTTGAGGTCAAGGAATTCGGTGTCCCAGTCGGACTGCTCCACCGGAGCGACAGTCACGCCATTCGAGGCGGCGATCGCGCCTTCGTCCCCGACCAGTTCGACCCCGGCGTCACGCAGCTCGGCAAGCGCAGCTGGCAGGAACGCATCGGCGACCGCTCGATCCACGAGCAGGGTCTCGGCAGCATTGCAGACCCCAGGGCGACTGACCTTGGCATTGACCACGATCGCCCGGGCCATGTCGAGATCGGCCTCAGCGTGGACGTAAACATGACAGTTACCGGATGCGGCGTACATCACCGGCACGGTCGCTACGTCCTTCAGCGCATTCTTCAGCCCCTCGCCCCCACGCGGGATGAGTAGGTCGATCACGCCTTCCTGGGTTGCCAGTTCGGCCAACTGGTCTCTGCCGCCGCCGGTCGACAGCACGACGGAGTCGGCCGGCAGTCCGGCTGACAGGAGTCCTTCGCGGACGACATCGGCGAGCGCGCCGTTGGTGCGCTCGGCATAGCTGGATCCACGCAACAGGATCGCATTGCCGCTCTTGATCGTCAGAACAGCGCAGTCGATGGTCACATTCGGCCTTGCTTCGTAGACCACCGCAACCACGCCCAGCGGTACACGAACCTTGCTCAGCTCGATCCCGTTGTCGAGCCTGCGGCTTTCAAGCACCTCTCCGACCGGATCGTCGAGGGCCGCCACTGCTTCGACACCTGCGGCCATAGCTTCGACGCGCGCCCGATCCAGGCTCAGGCGGTCGGTC
>JBBRVF010000235.1:0-3262 GCA_038247145.1 Solirubrobacterales bacterium
CCATAGAGCAGCTACGATGTGCTCATGTCCAAGTTGCTGAAGGTTCCCGATTTCGAGAAGGATCAGCGGGTTCCCGGGCTCAGCGAAGAGGAGAGGCTGAAACTGGCAGGGCAGAGACTGATCGACGTTCTCGAGCTTGCTGAGGCGCTCCCGTACTCACCAAAAAAGGACGATCTGCCGAAGCCGATCCGACTCGACCGCCGCCTCGGTGAAGCTTGAGCGTCCTCGCTGGTCGTCTTATTGCGATTGATGACGCCCTTTCCGCCGCGAGTATTCCCCATGCCTTCGGTGGCGCGATAGCTCTCGCTTACTGCACCAACGATCCAAGGGGAACACGGGATCTGGACGTGAACATTTTCCTCGCGGGGGAAGAGGTCTCGCTGGTTTTCGATGCGCTACCGGACGGGGTCGAATCGAATCGCGCCGACGCAGAGGCGGTCCTTCGAGACGGCCAGGTAAGGCTGATGTGGGAGGACACCCCGGTCGATTTGTTCTTCAACAACCTCCCCTTCCACGAGACGGTCGCTCAGGGCGTCAAGGAGGTTCCGTTCGAGGACCGGCATATTCCGGTACTCGACGGTCGCTCCCTGATCATCTTCAAGGCCATGTTCGACCGCACGAAGGATTGGGCCGACATCGAAGCCATCGTCGACTGGAGCCCCGACGAAGCGAGGCGAGGCGCCGAACTTCTCGCCGGTCTGGTCGGTGAAGAAGACCGTGCCTGTCGTCGGCTCGCGGAGCTGCTGGACGGGTAGGCTTGCGCCCTGATGATTGCTCCAGATGACGTTGAGATCCGGGTGGTCGGCTGCCTGGTCGAGAAGCAGCGCACGACGCCCGACCAGTACCCGCTGACCCTCAACTCCCTGCGGCTGGCCTGCAACCAGTCGACCAACCGCGACCCGGTGGTCGACTACGACGAAGCGACCCTGCGCAAGGCCCTCGGCGAGCTGGGTCGCCGACGCTGGATCCGCTCGGCCTCCGGTCATACAAGCCGCGCCGCGAAGTACCGCCATTTGATCGACGTCGAGCTCAACCTGCCGGAAGACCAGTTGTCGATCCTCGCGGTCATGATGCTGCGCGGTCCGCAGACCCCGGGTGAGCTCAAGCAGCGGACCGAGAGGATGTACGGCTTCGAAGACCTGGCGGTGGTGCAGGGCACCCTCGAAGACCTGATCGAACGCGACCTGGTCGAGCGGCTGGAACGCCGGCCCGGCCAGAAGGAGGAGCGCTACCGTCAGCTGCTGGGAGGAGGAGATGGCAGCGTGCCAGTCCCCGCTGTCGCTGGCCGAGCGAGCCTCGGCGATCCGCGCGCGAATCCGGACGACCTCCCCGGCGAACCGGAAACGGTCGCCGTGGTCGAGGTTGCCGGGCCTTCCGTCGCTGATCCGGTCGACTCGGACCGGATCGACCGGCTCGAGCGCGAAGTCGCCGATCTCCGGACAGAGCTGGCCGAGCTCCGCGACCGCTTCGCCTCCTGAGGCGTCCCCCGGGCCGGAAGCGCCTCTGGAGGATCGACCTTTTTTGACCGGTTGCCGGATCGCCCCGGCCGGGCTAAGCTGGCGAAAGTACGAAAAAGTTTGCACGCAGGCGTAAGAAACAGCTGACTGGTTCGTTGAAGGTTCACAGGGGCTCAACGAGCCGATACGAAGCCGAAGGAAGTGGAACGACATGAGTACTGTGTCGAAAGGTCTTTTCTCGCAGGCGTGCAGGTTTGCTGTCGCTGCAGTCGTGGCGCTGCTGGCCGGGCTGGCAATAGCATCCGTCCCGGCGGGGGCAGCCAAACAGGCGCAGCTCGCCGTGGACGTGAATCCGGGTCCGAGCTCATCCGACCCGGACGACCTTTTCGTATTCAACGGGTATCTCTACTTCGGTGCCAATGACGGCAAGAGCGGCGGGGAACTCTGGAGGGCCCGAAACGGCAAAAAGGAGCTCGTGCGGGACATCAACCCGGGCAAGGCCAGCTCCAGCCCGGGCCGGTACACCGTCCTCGGAAACAGCATGTACTTCCGTGCCACGGACGAGACGGGCGGCAGCGAGCTCTGGAGGACGGACGGCGAGCTGACCGAGCAGGTGGCCGACATCAACCCCGGCCCGGATTCCTCGAGTCCGAACCAACTCGTCAGGCTCGGTGACAACATTCTCTTCAGCGCCGACGACGGAACGAGCGGCCGCGAACTCTGGCGGACCGATGGCAGCGTTACCGCTCTGGTCGAAGACATCGATCCGGGCGCCGACGACTCTTCACCGACCGGCCTGACCGTCCTCGGCGACTACGTCTACTTCCGTGCCGACAAGGGAGTCTTCGGCCGGGAGCTCTACAAGGCCGACCTCGACCAGGCGAACTTCTGGGCCGACATTAATCCCGGCGCGGCCCACTCGAATCCTTCCGGGTTCACCGAGTTCAAGGGCATGCTGTATTTCTACGCGGAGGCGGCGGCGTCCGGGGAAGAGCTCTATCGCACCGACGATCTGACGGTCGAGTTGGTGGCCGACATCAACCCCGGAGCATCGGATTCCAGTCCCAGAGACTTCACCCCGCTGGATGACTACCTCTATTTCAGGGCGGGACAGGCCGCCACGGGCAATGAGCCGTGGCGGACCGACGGTGGTACCCCGGCGGCGACGACCGCCCTGATCGCCGACATCAACCCGGGAGCGGGCAACTCGTATCCGACAGGGCTGGCGAACATCGGAGGCCGCCTTTACTTCGGTGCCGAGGACGGTACGAATGGCTTCGAGCCCTGGACTTCCGACGGCGCCACAGCCTCATCGCTCGGAGATGGCAATCCGGGTCCGGACAGCTCCAACCCGGAAGACTTCATCGGGCTGGACGGCCAGATCTATTTCACCGCGTCGCTCGGCGGAAAGGGCGGTTACGAGATCTGGACGCTGAAGGGCGGCAAGCCGGAACTGTTCGCCGACATCCTCCAGGGCTCGGACGGTTCCGACCCCTACAACCTCACCGAGTTCGGTGGCGAGATCTGGTTCTCGGCCGACGACGGCACCCACGGCTACGAGCTCTGGAAAATCACCGACGTCAAGAAGCCGAAGCTGAAGATCCTCGGCAAGAAGGCGAAGGTCAACCGCGCCGGCAAGGTCAAGCTGAAGCTGAAGTGTGTGTCCGCCGGCAGCACGAAGGCCTGCAGCGGCAAGCTCAAGCTGAAGGTCAAGAAGGCGGGCACGATCGGCGGCACCGGCTTCAAGATCAAGGCCGGCAAGACCAAGAAGGTCACGGTCAAGCTCAGCAAGGGCTCTCAGCGGC
>JBBRVF010000236.1:0-3241 GCA_038247145.1 Solirubrobacterales bacterium
GACACCGATCTGCTGGCGGCGATCCGGTCGGTCGAGCGCGGTGAACCTTTCCTCTCCCCCGCCGCTCAGCAGGCTTTGATCCGCGATGTGCTCGAGCGTGGCGAACAGACCGAGTCCGAGTTGACGCCCCGCGAGGAGGAGATCGTCAAACTGGTGGCCGAAGCCAATACGAGCCGGGAGATCGCCGAAATGCTGCACCTCTCTGAGAAAACCGTCGAGAACCATCGTGCCAACGCGATGAAGAAGCTCGGCATGCGCGACCGGGTCGAGCTGGTCCGCTACGCGATCCGACAGGGGCTGATCGAACCGTGAGCCCTGACGCTCCGAACTCGGAGAGGGTCACGCTCGCACCGGGGCTCGAGGTGATCATCCGGCCGATCAGGCCCGAGGACCGCACCCTGATGACCGCGGCCTTCGCCCAGCTCAGCCCGGAGTCCCGATTCCAGCGTTTCTTCGCACCGGTCGAACGTCTGAGCGAGTCCGACCTGACCTACCTGACCGAGATCGACCACCACGACCACGAAGCTCTGGTCGCGGTCGATCCCGAAGATGGCGGGCTTGTCGCAGTCGCCCGGTACGTCTGCGTCACCCAGGACGAGCAATCCGATGAGCGGACACGCGGCACCCTGAAGCCCGCCGGCCTGAGGGCCGGACCGATGAGAGAGGCCGAGGTCGCAGTGATCGTCGGCGATCCATGGCAGGGCAAGGGACTTGCTACCGCCCTGCTCCGGAGGCTTGCCAAGCGGGCCAGCGAAGAGGGCCTGGACTATTTTCTGGCTCTGGTGCTCGAAGACAACGAAGGCGCGAACGAGCTTTTCCGCAACCTGGTTAGCGATGCTTCCGAGGTGAACGGGGGTGAGCCCGGCACGGTCGAGATCCGGATCGAGCTTCCGGGGCCGGAGTCGTTCAGCGAATCGGTGCTCGCCCGTGCTCTCGGAAGCTCGGCCCGCGGGTCGCTGAAGGTGTCCCCGTGGAGAAGGCTCCAGCGGCGCCTCGCGCAGAACCGGCGCCTCCGCAAGGCCCAACCCGACTAATGCTCTAGGATTTAGGTCCATGCTGTTTTCGACCAAAGCCGAGTACGGAGTCCGCCTGATGGTGGAGCTTGGCCGCCAGCCGAATACCGGTCCGGTATCGCTCAATTCCGTAGCCGAAGCCGAACGGCTTCCGCTCTCTTACCTGGAACATCTGGTGGCCAAGCTGCGCCGGGCCGGCCTCGTGACTTCGACCCGCGGCGCACACGGCGGATACAGCCTCGCGCATCCGGCCGAAGAGATCACCATGCTCGAAGTAGTAGAAGCGCTCGAGGGCCAGATCGCCCCGATGGAGTGCTTTCACGAGTCGCCGGAGGGCAAAGTCCTCTGCTCTCACGAAAGCGACGCCGACCGGGCCTGCGCCACCAAACTTCTCTGGACCCGGGTCCAGGGCGGTGTAAACCGCGCCCTCCAGGGCACCACCCTTGCCGAGCTGGTCGAGTTCTCAAAGCCCGCGGAAGAACGGTCGAAGACCGTCGCCGCGCCGGCCTGAGCCTCCCCGGCCCAACAACACAACGAAACGGAGCCACCCCAATGGCAGAGCTTGAAATCAGGAACCTTCATGTAAGCGTCGAGGACAAGGAGATCCTCCGCGGCCTCGACCTGACCGTCGAAAAGGGCAAGATCCACGCACTGATGGGTCCCAACGGATCCGGCAAGTCGACCCTCGCCAACGCGATCATGGGCCACCCCGCGCTCGAGATCACCGAAGGCTCGATCCACTTCAAGGGTGAGGACATCACCGAAGCCTCCCCCAACGAACGCTCACAGGCCGGCATCTTCATGGCCTTCCAGTACCCGGTCGCGGTCCCCGGCGTGGCGGTCAGCAAGTACCTGCGGCAGATCCTCAACGCCCAGCGTGAGGCCCGCGGCGAGAAGCCGCTGAAGATCAAGGAGTTTGCCGCCCAGGCCCGCGAGGCCATGGACCTGGCGAACATCCCCCAGGACTTCTCCAGTCGCTACCTCAACGACGGCTTCTCCGGCGGCGAGAAGAAGCGCATGGAGCTGCTCCAGCTGGCACTGCTGAAGCCGCAGATGGCGGTCCTCGACGAGACCGACTCCGGCCTCGACATCGACGCGCTGTGGACCGTCGCCGACGGCATCAACAAGTTCTCCGGCCCCGACATGGGCGCCTTGATAATCACCCACTACCAGCGACTGCTCCACATGGTCAAGCCGGACATGGTTCACGTCATGTTCGACGGGCGGATCGTCAAGGAAGGCGGCGCCGAGCTGGTCGATCAGCTCGAAGCCGAGGGTTACGGGTGGATCAAGGAGGAGGTCGAGGCAGCGGCAGCATGAGCACCTCGGCCCCGATCCCCGCGACTGCCGCGACCGAGGTCGGTGGCAGGTCGCTGGAGTCAATCCGGGCCGAGTTCCCGATCCTCTCGCGCCAGGTCAAAGGCGCTCCGCTCTCTTACCTCGACAACGGTGCCACGGTCCAGAAGCCGGCGGCAGTGATCGAGGCCGTGGACGACTACTACCGCGCCCACAACTCGAACGTCCACCGCGGCGCCCACACCCTCTCGGCCGAGGCGACCGGGCTCTACGAAAGCGCCCGCTCCGGCGTGGCCCGCCTGCTCGGAGCGAGCCCGCGCGAGATCATCTTCACCCGCAACGTGACCGCGGCGATCAACCTCGCCGCCCAGGGCTGGGGCGCCGACAACCTCGGACCGGGCGACCGGATCGTGCTGACCGAGATGGAGCACCACTCCAACATCGTTCCGTGGCACCTGATCGCCAAGCGCACCGGCGCCGTGCTCGACTGGGTCGGGATCGACGACGAAGGCCGGCTCGACCGCGAGGCACTTTCGGCGGCGATCGCCCGCGAGCCAAAGGTGGTGACCGTGACCCACGTCTCGAACGTGCTCGGCACGGTGCTGCCGGTGGCCGAGATCGTCGCCGAGGCCAGGGCGGCCGGGGCGATGACCCTGATCGACGGCGCCCAGTCGGTGCCGCGCATGTCGGTGGACGTACGCGAGATCGGCGCCGACTTCTACTGCTTCACCGGCCACAAGCTCTACGGCCCGACCGGGATCGGCGTGCTCCACGGCCGCCGGGAAGTCCTCGACGCGATGGAGCCGTTCGAAGGCGGCGGCTCGATGATCAACAGGGTCGGCAAAGAAGAGATCACCTGGGCCGAGACCCCGGCGAAGTTCGAGCCCGGCACGCCGCCGATTGCCCAGGCGGCCGGTCTCGGCGCAGCGGTC
>JBBRVF010000237.1:0-3239 GCA_038247145.1 Solirubrobacterales bacterium
GAGGCGGCTCCCCAGCCCAGCGGGCAGGGCACGAATACGTGGATGTAGCGGGCGCCGCGAAGTTCCATCGCGCGCTCGACCTTGAGCTCGAGGTCGCGCGGCTCGGCCACTGTGGCAGTCGCCACGTACGGGATCTCGTGGGCCATCGCGATCATCGGCACGTTCTTGCCCTGGCCGAAGACATTGCCCGGCTCGGCACCGACCGGCTTGGTATTGGCGGTGCGGGCGGCGGGCGGAGTCGCGCCGGAGCGCTGAACGCCGGTATTCATGTAGCCCTCGTTGTCATAACAGACGAACAGCACGTCGTCGTTTCTTTCGAACATGCCGGACAGGCAGGCGAAGCCGATGTCGACCGTGCCGCCGTCCCCGGCCTGGCCGACCACGCGGATGTCTTCCCGCCCCTTGGCCTTGAGCGCGGCGGCAACGCCGGCTGCGACCGCGGGGGCGTTGCCGAAAAGCGAATGAACCCAGGGAAGCTGCCAGGAGCTTTCCGGGTAAGGGGTCGAGAAGACCTCGAGGCAGCCGGTGGCATTGCAGGCGACGAGTTTGCCGTCGGTGGCACGCATCGCCGCGTCGAGCGTGTAGCGGGCTCCGAGCGCCTCACCGCAGCCCTGGCAGGCGCGGTGGCCGGAGGTCAGCGTGTTCGAGCGTTCGGACCGGGCCTGGGTCGAGCGCTGCTCCGGGTCCAGCAGCCGGTTCCCGACCACGTAGGTCCCGGTCTGGTAGCCCTTGATCTGCTGTTCGGCCACTCGCTCCCCCTCCCCTAATGCGAATCCGAGGCGACGGTGCCGATGTCGCGGATGATGTTTTCGGCGTGGGGGCCCGGGCTGCGGCCGTCATCGAGGCGGTTGAGCTCACGCTCGACCACATCTTTCTTAAGGTCGAGGAAGTGAAGCCGGTTCGGCTCGATCCGGCCCTCGAAGATGTCGTCGAACAGGGCGCCGAGCGACTTGCGGGTGATCGGCCGGCCGCCAAGGCCGGCGACAATGTCGAAGACAGTTGCCTCACAGGCGGAGAGCGCGAGTCTCACGTTCTGACCGACGATGCCACCTGCGCCGACCGCAAAGGCCTTCTCGATCACCACGACCCGGTCTGCCCGCTGAAGGGCCTCGCGGACCTCGTCGATCGGCCAGGGCCGGAAGCACTTGATCGCCAGGGCACCGATCTTCACTCCCTGATCCCGAAGCCCGTCGATCACGTCCTCGATGGTGCCGAGCACGGAGCCGAGCGCGACCACGATCGTCTCCGCGTCTTCGGTCCGGTAGCCGCGTACGAGCCCGCCCGAGTCGCGGCCGAAGGTCTCTTTGAAATCTGCGGCGATCAACGGAATCTCGTCGAGGGCCTGCAGCTGCTTGGCGTGCATCAGGTACTTGACTTCGGTGAACGCCTCGGGTCCGACCATGGCGCCGATCGTCATCGGTTCGGCCGGGTCGAGTATCTGCTGCGGCTCGAAGGACGGCAGGTAGGAATCAACCTGCTCCTGCGTCGGCAGGTCCACCTGCTCGAAGGCGTGGGTGAGGATGAAGCCGTCCATGCAGACCATGACCGGCAGTGAGAGCTGCTCGGCCAGTCGGTAGGCCTGGATGTGGAGGTCGCAGGCCTCCTGGTTGGTCTCGGCGAAGAGCTGGATCCAGCCCGAGTCGCGCTGGGACATCGAGTCGGAGTGGTCGTTCCAGATGTTGATCGGCGCGCCGATCGCCCGGTTGGCCAAGGTCATCACGATCGGCAGACCGAGGCCGGAGGCGTTGTAGAGAGCCTCGGCCATGAACAGCAGGCCCTGGCTGGCGGTCGCTGTGTAGGATCGCGCGCCGGCCGCGGAGGCACCGATGCAGGCCGACATCGCGCCGAACTCGGACTCGACCATCAGGTATTCGCAGGGGTCGATCTCTCCGGTGCGCACCATGTCGGAGAGCTTCTCGACGATGTGGGTCTGGGGGGAGATCGGGTAGGCGGCGATCACCTCGGGACGGCACATGCCGATCGTGCGGGCGACCGCCTGCGAGCCTTCGAGCTGCTCAAGCATGGACGCCTCCGGCCCCGGCCGCGGGGGCGGCGGTCAGGCTTTCTCGGACGAACTCGCAGGCAACGGTGGCGGCGGCGGTGTTCAGATCCCCGAGCTTGCCCGGGAAGCGGTCGCGCAGGGCCTGGGTGACCGCGTCAAGCGAAACGAGCTTGCAGAGGCCGGCGAAGCCGCCGAGCAGCACGCTGTTCGGCATCGGCCAGCCAAGGTGCTCGCGGGCGATCGCGGTGGCCGGCATCGTGCGGACCCGCTCCGGCCGGAAGCCGGCGATGAACTCGGCCAATCCCAGCTCGTCGAAGTCACGCTCGCTGTTCAGCAGGATGTAGCCATCGGTGTCGAGGCCGCCGAAGAGGTCGACCTGATGGAGCAGGGTCGGGTCCTGGATGATCACCGCGTCGGGACGGGAAACCGGCTCGCGGCTGCGGATCTCTTTGTCGTCTATACGGCAGAAGGAGACGACCGGAGCGCCAGTGCGCTCGGAGCCGAAGGTGGGAAAGGCCTGGGCGTGCCTGCCTTCATCGAAGGCGGCGACGGAAAGAAGCTCGGAGGCGGTGACCACCCCCTGACCGCCTCTGCCGTGAATCCGTACCTGAAACAACTCTCACTCCTTGGAGAAAACGCCACTGTCATCCGTCGAACGCAAACTAGCAGGAGCAACCAGGCCCTCCGCACCCCAAGTCACGGCCGAACCGTTTGACCACGCGGACCCAGCTGATACGAACGTCTCATGGAAGTGGATGTTCGAGAAGCCGAAATCACCCTTTCGCAGCTACTACGGCGAGTGGAGCGCGGGGAGCCCGTGATCATCTCCAGAGAGGGGACCCCTGCGGCCGAGCTGATCCGGGTCAAACCCCGGCCAGGCGGGCGCAAGATCTGGGGCAACGTCAGGGGCTCGATCGGTCCGGATTTCGACAAGCCCCTCGACGGCTTCGGCGGCTAGCGATGCCGGGGCCAGTCTTGCTCGGGAGCGGCATTTGGTTCCTTACCCTGTCGGACTAGAGACCCTCGCTCGCAGTTCAAGCTGCGCAGGCATCTGCCGAGTTGACTCGCGGGACTTGAGATGCTTGACTCGGATGTACAACGTCTGTACAGTCATACACGTGGCGACCCGCGAACGCATAAACATCCGTGTGGCAGACGACGATCGGACACTGTTCGACCGGGCTGCCGAGGCGCAAGACGAGAACCTCACCCAGTTTTTGGTCAACAGCGGCAGGGA
>JBBRVF010000238.1:0-3226 GCA_038247145.1 Solirubrobacterales bacterium
CGTACTGCCTCCCGAGGAGGAGATGCGGGACTGGATCGCCGCCGACCAGGCGGCGATGAAGCGGCGCTACGTGCGCTCGGCCCGCCACACCATGCAGGTCGACTTCTGGCGCTACGCCCAAGCCTTGAAGCGGTGCCGTCGACGCACCGCGACCGAGCAGGGCGGCATTGTTGACCGCCTGCCGAAAGCGATCAGCAGCCGGCTGATGCGCGCCAGCGCCTGATCGCTCGCCCGACCGCCGCCACCTGCCGCCGGACCGGTCGAGCGAGGTGCCGACAGCGACCGTCTCAGGGGGCCAGAATCTCGAGTTCGCGGAAGTAGGACCTGCCGAAGCCGCGATCCCGGGTCAACAGGCGATCAGCTCGAAGGGAGGCGTGAGCCGCGATCAGAAAGTCCGCGATCGCCCGGTCCCGACCCCCTCCCGCCTCCCGGTAGCGCCGCCAGGAATCACCCGCCAGGAGCGCTACCTCACCGTCGCCGTGCGAAAATCCGACGCCGGCCGCCGCGAGCGCTTTCGCGGCATCCGCTCCGGAAGGGAAAGCGGCGGCGACCTCGGCCCAGACAGCATCACACGCGACCAGAGCCCCCTCCCGGGATGCCCGCTTCATCGCTTCGAGAGACCTGGTGCCGAACTCGCTGTCCGCCAGAAAGACGTCCAGAAGGACGCTTGTGTCAACCGCGGTGATCAAGGATCCGGGACATCTGCCTCGCCCCGGATGCTTTCGATGAAGTCGTCGGTGCGTCGACCATCCCCGAGAACTCCGAAAACCGAGGTCAGCGAGTCGGCATCCTCCGCTTTGGTGACGATGATGCGGCCATCTTCGGCCTCGAACTCGAGCTCTGCCCCGGGGCGCATTCCGAGTCGGTCCCGAAGGGCCTTCGGAATAGTCACCTGGCCGCGATCTGAAAGCGTTTTCCGCATAGCAAATTCAGAATACCGCACAGTGGATTCTGAATCAAGCTCATGTATTCAAGCGGCGCTACGGTCCGGTGTGGTACTCCGGGATCCACCCGACGCTAAGTTGAGCGGATGAATCCGCCAGAACGGATTACGATCGGCGCCCGGGGTATGAGCTTCGGCGCCCTTGCCTGGGGCGAAGAAGACCGGCCGCTGGCGCTTCTCGTCCACGGCTACCCCGACACCGCCTGGACCTGGCGGCATCTCGGTCCCCACCTGGCCGAGCGGGGCTGGCGGGCGGTGGCGCCGTTTACCCGCGGCTACGCCCCGAGCGACCTCGCCCCCGACGACCGCTACGCGGTTTCCGACCAGGCGGCCGACCTGCTCGCCCTCCACGAAGCCCTCGGCGGGGATGATCGTGCAGCGCTGGTGGGGCACGACTGGGGTGCGGTCGCGACCTGGCAGGTGACCTCGGAGTCGCCGGACCGCTTCGCTTCGTATGTGGCGATGTCGGTCCCGCCGCCGGCCGCGGTGCTCGGCCCGCTGAGATCAATCAGAACCTTGCCGGTGGCCGCCCGGCAGCTCGCGATGAGCTGGTACTTCCTGCTCAACCAGGTGCCGGAATCCGAGCGCACGCTGGGACGCGTGATCCCGAAGCTGTGGCGGGACTGGTCCCCCGGGTACGACGCGACCGGGGATCTCGAGTACGTCTTCGAATCGCTGGCCGGTCCCGGCCGGCGGCGTGCGGCTCTGCGCTACTACCGCAACACGCTGCAGGGCGGAATCGGCGAGCTGGCGGCGATAAGGCCTGTTGCGCCGGTGCTCTACCTCCACGGCGCAGACGACGGCTGTGCCCAGCCGGTGCTCGGCCGGATGCACGCGGACAGCCTGCCCGCCGGCAGTCTCTTCGAGGCCGTCCCGGGGGTCGGCCATTTTCTTCATCTCGAAGATCCAGGCCGGGTGAACCCGCTGATCTCGGACTGGACCGGCTGAGCCGGTCCGACCGTTTCCGGCTCGAAGGTCGACTCAGGCCCGGTCCTGCCTTAGTCCGCGGTCGCGGGCGTCTTTCAGCGCCTGCTCGAGCCGGCGGGCTCTCGTTTCGGGGCGCTTGGCCAGGGCGACCCGGCGGATCAGCACCTTCTTCATTCCGGGAGGCATTGACCTGAAGCCACGTTCGGCAACCGGATCGGTCTCGAGGGCGGCGACCAGGTCGTCCGGGGGGTCCAGGTTCTCGATCGCGTCGAGCAGAGTCCACGAGCCGTTTTCCACCGCCCGTGAGATCGCGGCCTCACCGGGTTCCTTCATCCGGCCCTCCGCCCGCAGGACCTCGATCCGTTGCTTGTTCACTTTCGACCAGCCGCTGCCGGGGTTGCGCCGGGCGAAGAGCGTCAGGTACCGGTGCTCGTCGAGGCGGTTCACCGTGCTGTCGATCCAGCCCCAGCAAAGGGCTTCGTCGCGAGCATCGGGATAGGCGACAGCGGGTACCTGCCCGTCCTTCTTCGAGTTCGTCACCCAGACCGGATCGCCGTCGGCGTAATTTTGCCGCAGCCAGTCCCTCCAGCCGTCGTGATCCGCTGCCTCCACGATCTGCCTCCCGTCCCGATGGGTCTTGACGAGCATCACTCCCGATTGTAGGCTGACGGAATGGCCGAAGCAGGTGACCGGTTCGACATGCCCGAAGGCAGTTCCTACATCGTCAAGACACCGGCTGAAGCCAGCGGCGGCGAGTACGTCGAGATGGAGTTCGTGCTGCCGGACGGATGTGTGCCCCCGCCTCCCCACGTCCACCCGGAACAGGTCGAGAGCTACGAGGTCATCGAGGGGAGCTTCGACGTAATGGTGGACGGCGAATGGAAGACGCTCTCCCCGGGCGAGGCCGCCTCGGTACCCGCAGGCACGATGCATACGTTCAGGAACCGATCCGGGGGCACTGTCAGGGTCCGAAACTGGCACCGACCGGCGAAACGCTTCGAGCATTTCATCGAGCGCATGTACTCGTCGCTCGACGAAGCCGGCATCAGGCGAAGGCGCGATCCCCGGAGCGTTATCTGCCTGTCCGCCGTCTTCCTTGAATTTCCCGAGACCCTGGTGCCGGCGCGAGGCCGTGACCGCCTGCCGATGGAGTTTCTGGCCCGGGTGGGCCGGCTGCTCGACATCCCGCGCGGCTCGCGCTGAGGGACTGCCCGACGCGCCATGGAGTTGCTTTGCTCGGCCGGCCCCCGGCACTCCTCGGCGCCGGGCCCGGATCAGCCAGCGGGCGGCCAGGCCTCAGGTGACAGGCTGGTCGGCCGGGGCCGGTGGGGCCTCCGCCTTGACTGCCACCGGTTC
>JBBRVF010000239.1:0-3217 GCA_038247145.1 Solirubrobacterales bacterium
GAGGCGGCGGCTGAGCGGCGGACCATCGTCGATGTCGGTCGGCGCGGAAAGTACCTGCTCTTCGAGTTCGACGACGGCAACTCGATGGTGATCCACCTGCGGATGACCGGCAGCATCACCCTGGTCGCTCCCGACGGCTCGGCCAATCCCGGTGACGCCCGGATCTACCGGACCGGTGACGAACAGAAGCACCTCAAGGCGCGGTTCACGCTCGACGACGGGGGCGAGCTGCTCTTTGCCGATCCGCGGAGGTTCGGCCGTGGCTTCGTCGCTCCTCCGGACGAGCTGGCGGAGTATTTCGTCGCGCGCCTCGGGGTCGAGCCGCTGTCGGACGAGTTCACGGTCGAGGAGATGGCAAGGGTGAGCGCCGGTCGGACAGGGCCGCTGAAGTCCTTCCTGCTCAACCAGAAGGCGGTGGCCGGGGTCGGCAACATCTACGCCGATGAGGCCCTCCACAGGGCCGGGCTTCATCCGCTGTCCCCGGGTGGATCGATGAAGCCCGAGCACCATAGGGCGTTGCGTGACGGGATCGTGGCGGCGCTCGAACGCGGGCTCGACCTTGGCGGGGCGTCGATCGACGACTACCGGGACGCGCGGGGCGAAACGGGCGCGATGCAGAACGAGTTCCTGGTCCATCGTCGCGAAGGGGAGGCCTGCGGTCGCTGCGGGGAGACGATCGTCCGGATCGTGGTCGGCGGCCGCTCGACCTACTTCTGCCCGTCCTGCCAGAAACGGCTGAGGCGGCGTCCGCGCCGGTCCCGAGCCGGCAGGGCCTGAGGCTTCCGGCGCCGTCCGACCAACCCGGCAACCTTTGGACAGATGTCGAAGACCTTCAAGACCGAGGCAGTCGTACTGCGCTCGATCCGTTACGGCGAGGCCGACCGGATCCTGCACCTGTATTCGCGTGAATACGGGCGCCTCGGGGCGATCGCCAAGGGGTCGAGAAAGCCGAAGACGCGGTTCGGCGGCCGGCTGGAGCCGTTCTTCCGCCTCGCGCTGGTCCTCCACAGGGGCCGAGGCGACCTTCACACCGTGACTTCGGCCGAGACCGTTGAGGGCTATTCGGCGCTGCGTTCTTCAGGCAGGGGGATCCGGGCGGCCAGCGACGCCTGCGGCGCAGTGCTCAGGCTGCTCGACGGGGCCGAGCCGAATCTGCCCGCCTACAACCTGCTCTGCCGCTACCTGGGCCTGATCGAGGCAGACCCAGAAGGCCCGGCCGCGGGAGCGGGGGGCATGGTGACATTCAGGCTGAAGCTGGCTCTGGCGGCGGGATTCGCCCCGGAACTATCAGGCTGCGCCAGGTGCGGCAACAGCGAGCACCTGAGCGCCTTCTCTGGAGTCGCGGGAGGGGTGGTCTGCCCGACCTGCGAGGCGAACTCCTTCCCGCTTTCTGCCGAAGCGCACGAGTTCATGGTCGGTGCCCTGGGCCGGCCGATGAGCGAGGCGCCCGAGGCCGACGCAGGCGTCATACGCCAGGCCGGGCGTGCCATCGGCGAGACGCTCGAGCACCACGCTCACGTCAGGTTGCCCCGGCCGGAGGAGAAGGTGGCGGCATGAGCGAATCCGCGGCAGATGATCCGACCGGCGACGAGTTCGCCGAGCGTTCGAAACGCCTCGAACTGGAAATACTGTCTGAGCGGGCGGTGCCTTCTTACCCGGCGATACGGGCAACTCCGGAAGAGGACAACGCGCTGCGCACGCCCTTCCAGCGCGACCGCGACAGGATCGTCCACAGCAAAGCCTTCCGCCGTCTGATGCACAAGACCCAGGTCTTCATCGCGCCCGAGGGTGACCACTATCGGACCCGACTGACCCACACCCTCGAGGCGACCGGCATCGCTCGCACGGTCGCCCGGGCACTGGGCCTCAACGAGGATCTGACCGAAGCGATCGGCCTCGGCCACGACCTCGGCCACCCGCCCTTCGGCCACATCGGCGAGCAGGCGCTGGACGAAGCCAACCGGGCCCACGGTGGCCAGGGATTCCGGCATAACGAGCACTCGCTGCGTGTGGTCGAGGTGCTCGAACGCGACGGGCGCGGGCTCAACCTCAATCAGCCGGTCCGCGACGGCATCCTCAGGCATACCGGCCCGGAGAAGAGCGAGTCGCTCGAAGGCCAGATCGTCCGGCTGGTGGACCGGGTGGCTTACATCAACCACGACATCGACGACGCGCTCAGGGCCGGCGTACTCAGGCCCGAAGACCTCCCCCGCGAGGAGATAGCGCTGCTGGGACCAACCGGAGCCGGTCGCATCGACACCCTGGTAAAGGACATCGTCGAGCAGTCGGGTTCCGGCGCTGAGATCCGCCAGAGCGAGGCGCTGGGGAGCGCGATGCTGCGCCTGCGCAAGTTCATGTTCCAGAACGTCTACCTCGGCGATGCGGCGAGGGCCGAGCACGAACGGGTCCACCGCGCGCTGAGGATCCTCTTCGAGCACTACCTGGAGAGACCGGACGAGGTTCCGGTATCCGACCCCGACGCCGACGACCTGCAGCGGGTCACTGACCTGCTCGCCGGAATGACCGATCGCTACTGCATCAACCACTTCACCGACCTCTACGTTCCGGAGCGGACCCGGCTCTGAGAGCCGGCCGCGGCAGTCGGCCGGGGCCGGAGGGGGAGCGCCGAAAGCCGTCGGCCGCCCGGGGGCTAAAGTAGCCGCAGTTGTCCAAGTTCACCCCTGACACCATCGACCGCGTGCGCGCGGCGGCCGACATGGTCGAGATCGTCTCGGCCCGTACCGACCTGCGCCGCCAGGGGGTGCGCTACACCGGACTCTGCCCGTTTCACGAGGAGCGCTCCCCGTCCTTCTCGGTACACGCCGAGGAGAAGCTCTACCACTGCTTTGGCTGCCAGGTCGGCGGTGACCTGTTCGACTTCATCTGTGAGACCGAGAACATCGACTTCCCGGCCGCAGTCGAGCTGCTGGCTGACCGCTACGGAGTCGAGGTCACGCGTGAGAAGGAGGACCCGCAGGCCGAGCAGCGCCGCAAGGCCCGCAACCGGTTGACCGAGCTGCTTGAACGGGCGGCCGGGTTTTACTCGGCCTTCTTCCACGATTCACCGGAGGCCGAAAAAGCGCGCGAATACCTTGCCTCACGCGGTCTGGGAGACGAGGTCCTGCGGCAGTTCGGGATCGGTTACGCGCCGAGCGCCTGGGACACCTTGATCATGCGCGGTCAGCAGGCCGGCTTTTCGGTCGGCGAGCTCGGCGCC
>JBBRVF010000240.1:0-3212 GCA_038247145.1 Solirubrobacterales bacterium
AATTTCAACGAACGTGTCTTCGAAGGCCGGAGCGCCGGGGCCGGCGACGCTCAGCTTGAAAGCCCGCCGCAGCGTCAGGGCTGGAGGCTCTACCAGACGATCCGCTACCTGCTGCGCTGGCTGCGCTGGTGGGCCCGACTCGAAGTCAGGGGGCTGGAGAACCTGCCGGTCCGGGGGCCGGCGCTGATCGTTTCAAACCACGACGCATGGCTGGATCCGCTGGTGATCGTCGAGGCGATGATGTGGCGGGAGCGGCAACTGCGCTTCCTCGCGAAATCGACCCTGTGGAAATCGAGGATCATCGCCTGGATCCTCGACGGCGCAGCCCAGATCCCGATCCGCCGGGGCCAGAGTGACACCGCCGCTCTGGAGAACGCGGTCGAGGCACTCGGTCGCGGGGAGACGGTCGGCATCTTTCCCGAAGGCACGCTCTCCCGAGGCGAGAACCTGCGTGCCCGCCGGGGCGTTTCCCGCCTCTCGAAAGCCTGCCCCGGGGTACCGGTCGTGCTGGTCGCGGTGGAAGGCGGCACCGACCTGAAGCGCTTCCCGAAGCGTCCCCGGGTCCGGATCGAATTCTTCACCCCGGCCGGAGGGCAGCCCAGGGCCGACGAAGACGCGGCCGAGCTATCCCAGCGCCTGCTCGACGAAATCCGCGACCGGGTGCCGGCTACCCGCTAGCGGTTCCCGGCCACCTGTCGCTGCCGGCCGACCTGGAGTCAGCCGGGTCCGAGTTCGAGAGTAGTCAGGCTCGGGAAGAAGATCCTTGGTCCCGGAAGGGTGCCGTTGCCCTTGCATTCCATGTTGATCGAGTGGGTTCCCGCCGTGACCGGCTCGGTCACACCTGCGAATGAGAATGATTCCGACGGGCTGAAGTCTGAGGCGATCACAACCTCGTTGGTGAAAGCGACGCCGTCGACCAACAGCCTGCAGGTGTTCACTCCCACCAAGACCCCGCCAGAACCGGAGTCGGCGCTTCCGTCCGCCGTCGCGAAGATCCGACCCGCCATTCCCATGTTCACTTCGGTGCCGAGGCACTTCACGAAAGTCGGCAATGTCTGGGTACATACGAATCCGGTCCGTTTCGTCTGGCCGGTGGTCGGGTCCGGCCCGGTCGGCGGGTCCGGCCGGTTGATCAGGTCCTGCAGCAGGCCGGGCTCAATGTCGGACGCCCTGACCTGGCCTTTCCCGATATCGACCGACCGCACCGAGCCGTTGCGGATACTGCTGCTCTTGACCGAGTTCTTCTTGGCGACCTGAACCGCATAGGCACCGCCGCCGAGCGCGATGAAGAGCGCGATCACCGAGACCACGTTTGCGAAGCTCAGGTACCTGCGGAGTCCCATCGGTCCAAACTCGCACACCGGTGGCCGCGCGTCAACTCACCACCGTCGGCGAGCAGCGATCATACGCAGGTGGACCGCCCCAGGACTAGCCGGGATAGTCGCTGTAGAGCGCCGATCGATCGAGGTCTTTGACCGAGTTCTGACCGGTCAGACCGAGGGCGGTGTCGATGTCGGCCTTGAGCACGGACAGCATGTGGGCGACTGCCTGCTCGCCGCCGGCCGCGACGGCCCAGGCCCAGGCCCGGCCGATCATCACGGCCTTCGCTCCCATCGCCATGAACTTGACCGCGTCCAGGCCGGTCCTCACGCCACCGTCGGCCAGGACTTCGACCTGGTCGCCGACCGCCTCGACCACACCGGGCAGAGCAACCGCAGTCGAAGGGACCGAGTCGAGCTGGCGGCCGCCGTGGTTGGAGACGATCACCCCATCTACGCCGGCATCCGCGGCCCGGCGCGCATCTTCCGGGTCGAGCACGCCCTTGACCACGAGCTTGCCGTCCCAGTGTTCGCGGACCCAGGCGATGTCGTCCCAGGTCACGCTCGGGTCGAACTGGGAGTCGACCCACTCCTTGAAGTCATCCGGTCTGCTCGCATCGGGCACGGCCTCCTCGAGGTTGCCGAAGGTCAGCGGCTTGCCCCTGATCGCAACATCGGCGAGCCAGCGGGGGTGGGTTGCGAGGTCAAGCCCACGCCGGATATTCGCCCAGGCCGACTGGTCACCGAGGATCGCGTTGCGGGTATCGCGGTGGCGAGCCCCCAGCACGGCAAGGTCGACGGTCAGAACCAGGACAGGCGAGCCGACAGCTTTTGCGCGGGCGATCAGGCCCTCGGCGAAGGAGCGGTCCCGCATCAGGTAGAGCTGGAACCAGGGAGGAGTCGAGACCGCGCCGGCCACCTCCTCTATGCCGCAGATCGAGACGGTCGATTCGACGAACGGCACCCCGGCGGATTCCGCTGCACGAGCGACCTGAACTTCGCCGCGACGGGCGAACATGCCGGCCAGCCCGACCGGGCCGAGGATCAGCGGGGTCGAGAGGTTCTGGCCGAGTACCTCGCAGGACTGGTCGCGAAGCGAGACGTCCCGCATCACGACCTGCCTCAGCAGGACCTGCTCGAGATCGGAAGAATTCGAGCGCATGGTCGATTCTTCGTAAGCGCCACCGTCGATGTAATCGAACATCTGGCGGGGCAGCCGCCGCCGGGACAGCTCGCGATAGTCGAGAACGGTCGCGGGCGAGACCCCGAGAGGTCGATCGGGAGAGAAACGCATGGAAGAAAACTAGCCTAGACCGACGGCGGGTGGAGGTCGGGTTGAAGTCGATGTGCCTTTTCGCTAACGTACAACCATATGGTTTCAGTTTATGAGGAAGGCACCGACACCGACCGGATCTTCCAGGCCCTCTCGAACGGCACCAGAAGAGACATCCTGAAACGCGTGATGACCGACGACATCTGCGTATCGGCACTTGCGAAGCGATACCCGATGAGCTTCGCTGCGGTACAGAAGCACGTGGCTGTGCTCGAGTCCGCGGGCCTGGTCGGCAAGAGTGCGAAGGGTCGGGAGCAACTCGTTCGCGGCGACGTTGGCACGGTCGAGGCTGTGAAGGACTTGCTCGAGGAGCTCGAGGAGCTCTGGCGGAGTCGCCTCGAAAGATTTGAAGACGTACTCAACGAAACGAAAGGATGACCTCCGAAATGCCTGTGATCAGTAGCGAGACGGACACCGAAAATCTGAAATTCAGCATCGTCACCGAACTCAATGCGCCGCCGGAACGCGTCTGGCAGTTGTGGGCCGACCCGCGGCTTCTGGAGAAGTGGTGGGGCCCTCCCACCTATCCGGCGACCTTCGAAAAGCACGATCTGACCGCC
>JBBRVF010000241.1:0-3205 GCA_038247145.1 Solirubrobacterales bacterium
TCGGACCGCTATCGTCTCGAGGCCAAACTCGGCTCGGGGGGGATGTCCACGGTCTATCTGGCCCGTGACGAAGTCCTCGACCGCCCGGTGGCGGTAAAGCTGATGCACCAGGAGATGACCCAGCACGAGGATCAGCTGGAGCGGTTCAACCAGGAGGCCCGGGCGGTGGCCAAGTTGTCGAACCCCAATGTGGTCGCGGTGATCGACGCCGGCGAGGACGGCGGGCGACCCTACATCGTGCTCGAGTACGTCCAGGGCGAGACCCTGAAGCAGCGGATCAGCCGGGTCGGCGCCCTCGACGTGACCGAGGCCCTCGCCTACGGTGTCGAGGTCGCGCAGGGGCTGTCGGTGGCTCACGAAAGGGAGATGGTCCACCGCGACGTCAAGCCCCAGAACGTTCTCATCGACGCCACGGGGCGGGCGAAGTTGACCGACTTCGGCATCTCCCGGCAGCTGAACGAAGAAGGAGTGACCGCCACCGGCAAGGTGATCGGCACCACCGATTACGTCGCCCCGGAGCAGGCTATGGGCAAGGACGTCGATCCGCGCTCTGACATCTATTCGCTCGGAATCGTGCTCTACGAAATGCTCACCGGCGACGTGCCGTTCGAGGCCGACAATCAGATCGGCGTCGCGATGAAGCACGTGAACGAGGAGCTGCCCGACGTTCAGAAGAAGCGTCCGGACATCTCGGCTGCGTCCGCGCGGGTGGTGGATATGGCCACGGCGAAGAATCCCGATGATCGCTACGAGACGATCGATGACATGGCCGCCGACCTGCAGGCGGCACTGGAAGTCGAAGCGATCAGGGCCGGCGGCACCACCGGCGAGGCGACCTCGGTCCTCGACGCTGTGCCCGGCCCGAGCCGGCAGCTTCCAGCCAAGAAGAGCTCGTCCTGGCCGGCCGTCGTGATGCTGGTGATCGCCCTGCTGGTCACGGCCGGCACCGCCTACCTGATCTCGCGCGGCGATACCGGCGGAGGCGGCGGGGCCGGGGCCGACGGTGGTGGTGCGGGAGCCGGCGGCAACCAGATCGAGCTGGTCGGATCAAGCGACTACGACCCCGAAGGCGACGGCACCGAACACCCCGAGGAGGCACCCTTTGCGATCGACTCCGATGCCAACTCTTCGGCCTGGACAACGGAGACCTACCTGTCACAGAGCTTCGGCGACAAGTCGGGGGTCGGGCTGTGGGTCGATGCCGGGGAGCCGGTTGCGGCAAACGCGATGGAGGTGCTGACCCCGACCCCGGGCTGGACGCTCGAGGTCTACGGAACCAACGACCCGATCCCGGAGGATGTCGCCGAGTGGAGCAGCCTGGCCCTGGTCCCCGAGACGAGCTCCCGCCAGCGGGTCGAGCTGATCACCGCCGACGAGGCCTACCAGTACTACCTGCTCTGGGCGACCACGCCGAGCGAAACCGAAGACGGCTTTGGAGTGGCGATCTCCGACGTACAGCTCTTCGACTAAAAGCTGTGGCGGGCTTCCCGTCGATGGCGCTCGAGCGCGAGCTCGACCAGCCTCGAACAGAGTTTGGCGTAGGACAGTCCGGAAGCTTCCCAGAGCTTGGCGTAAACGGACGTCTCGGTGAAGCCGGGAATCGTATTGACCTCGTTCAGCAGTACCCGCCCGGATTCTTCGACAAAGAAGTCGCAGCGAGCCAGGCCCGAGCAGTCGGCCAGCCGGAAGACCCGGGCTGCGGTCCCCCGAAGCTCGGCAGTGGCCGCTTCGCCGATGGCGGCCGGAACCGCGAGCTCCATTCGCCCTTCGGTGTACTTGGCCTCGAAGTCGTACCAATCGGCATCGGCCACGATCTCTCCGGGCAACGACGTTTCCGGCTCCAGGTTTCCGAGCACTGAACATTCGACCTCGCGACCAGCGCAGTTGGCTTCGACGATCACCCTGGGGTCGTGGGCGCCGGCTTCGGCGACCGCCGCGTCGAGATCTTCGGGCCGCTCGACCCTGGTGATGCCGACGCTTGATCCGAGCCGGGCGGGCTTTACCCAGAGCGGCCAGTCCATCGAAAGTGCTTTCTCACGCCAGCCGTCGTCGTCGCCTTCGCCGGAATCGGCGTCGGGGGCCTGGACGAAACCAACCTGGGCGATCCCGTTGTCGGCGCAGAGCCGCTTCAGGGTCAGTTTGTCCATGCAGACGGCTGAGCCAAGGACGGACGACCCGACATACGGCAGACCGGCGGTGTCGAGTGCGCCCTGGGTCACCCCGTCTTCGCCAAACGGTCCGTGCAGGACGGGAAAGACCACTTCAACGGCAGCCAGTTCCGCAGCCTGCGGGCCTTCGCCGGCAAGGCCCGCGCCGGGGGCGAGAGTGACCACCGTATCTCCGCAGCACCAGCGACCGTCGCGGCCGATAAGTACCGGCAGCACGTCGTATCCGGCCTGTCCGAGGCCCTCGGCCACCGCCCGGCCGGACATCAGCGAGATCTCGTGCTCGCTGGAGCGACCCCCGCTGAGCACCGCGACCTTCATCAAGGAGTTGTTGCTCCGTCCGGCGAGGTGACCCCTCCCGAACTCTGGAATACCCCGATCGTGACCACAACCCTTGTGCCTTCATTGACCGTGGTGCCGCCACCGGGATTCTGGTCGATAACCCGCCCGTCCTGAGGCTCGATATCGGTCGGCTGCTCCTGGACTGAAGGCGAAAGTCCCAGTCCGCGCAGGTTCGAGACGGCTTCGGACCGGGTCAATCCGACCACATTCGGCACATCGACCTCGGTCGCCGGTTCGGGGCCTGAAGAGACAACCAGATCGACGGTTGACCCCGGCTCGACTTTGGTGCCCGCATCGGGTGACTGGGAAAGAACTTCGCCGACCGGGCGATCGCTGCTCTGCTCGCTCGAAGAAGACTCGAGACCGACGGCCGACAGCTGCTGTTCAGCGGCGCTCCCGGTTTCCCCGACAACCGGCGGTACCGAAACCCGGCCCGGGCCGCTGGAGACGAACAGCGTCACCTGCGATCCCCGCCGCACCGATTCGCCTGCCGGTGGGTCTGTCTCAATCACCGAGTCGGACGGCACCTCGGAGGAGTTCCTGGTCTCGACGGCGACACCGAGACCGGCCTCGTCGAGGGTCTGCTCGGCTGTGTCGCGGGTCTGTCCGGCCACGTCGGGAACCTCGACCTGCCCCGGTCCACCGCTGACCGTGAGATCAACGTCGGGGTCCGAGCAAAACCAGCCGAAGACGGTGCA
>JBBRVF010000242.1:0-3196 GCA_038247145.1 Solirubrobacterales bacterium
GCCTCGGCCGACCTGCGCGAGCTCTGTGCCACCGAGCGATTCCCTGTTACTTCGACCCTGATGGGTCTCGGGGCCTTCCCCTCGGACGACCCGAACTGGCTCGGCATGCTCGGCATGCACGGCACCCGGGCTGCGAACTACTCGATGGACGAAGCCGATCTGATCATCGCGATCGGAGCCCGCTTTGACGACCGCATCACCGGCAAGCTCTCCGAGTTTGCCCCGAATGCCAAGTTCATCCACATCGACATCGATCCGGCCGAGATTTCGAAGAACGTGCCGGCCCACATCCCGATCGTCGGAGACGTCGGACGGGTGTTGCCCAAGCTGACCCGCGAGTACCGCTCGCTCCAGACCGACGCTTCCCGCCTCGATGGCTGGTGGAGCCGAATCAAGGCCTGGCAGGACGAGTACCCGCTGACCTACGAGCCCGGCTCGGAAGGCGAGATCAAGCCCCAGGCGATGATCCAGGCGATGCACAAGGTCACCGGCGGCGACGCGATCATCACCTCCGACGTCGGCCAGCACCAGATGTGGACCGCCCAGTACTACGGTTTCACCAAGCCGCGCAAGTGGATCAACTCGGGCGGTCTCGGAACCATGGGTTTCGGCCTCCCGGCGGCCATCGGAGCCAAGGTAGCCTGCCCCGACGAGCAGGTCGTCTGCCTCTCCGGCGACGGCAGCCTGATCATGAACATCCAGGAGCTGGCCACCGCAGCCAACGAAGACATCCCGGTGAAGATCTTCCTGATGAACAACGGCTTCATGGGCATGGTCCGCCAGTGGCAGGAGCTGTTCTGGTCGGAGAATTACAGCGGGGTCGACAACGGCCCCAGTCCCGACTGGGTGAAGCTCTCTGAAGCCTTCGGGGCCAAGGGCCTGCGTTGCGAAGACAGCGTCGACCTCGAAGAGATGATGCAGGCGACCCTCGACCACGACGGACCGGCTTTGCTTGACGTCCGGGTCAGCCCCCGCGAGAACTGTTACCCGATGATCCCGGCCGGCAGCGCCGCCAGGGACATGGTGGGCTGATGGGCTCGAGCGAACTGGTCAGGCTGGAGGATCTGCAGGTAGCACGGACCCTGTCGGGCCGCAAGCACGTGCTTTCTATCCTGGTTGAGAACCGGCCCGGAGTGCTCGCCCGGGTGGCGGGGCTGTTTTCCCGGCGCGGCTTCAATATCGACACGCTGGCCGTCGGCCCGACCGACGATGCGAACATCTCCCGGATCACCCTGACACTCGACGGCGCTGTTCATCCGATCGACCAGGTCACGAAACAGCTCCACAAGCTGATCAACGTGCTCAAGATCCGCGACATGGATCCGGAAGAGACGGTCGCCCGCGAGATGGCCCTGTTCAAGGTCTCCGCTGCGGTCGAGAATCGGGCCGAAATCGTCCAGTTCGCAGAAATCTTCCGGGCCAAGATCGTCGACGTATCCCGACGCGCCCTGATCGTTGAAGTTACCGGCTCGCACGACAAGATCGAAGCCTTCGAGAGCATGCTGCGACCGCACGGCCTGCTCGAGATGGTGCGCACCGGCGAAGTCGCCCTCGCTCGCGGCGGCGATTGACGCCGCTCACCCTCGATTCGACCGGACTCGCCGAGATGTTGCGCGAGGCCGTCGAAGCCGCCTCGGGCCGAAGGGGGAGGACAGTCGCTTCGGTCACCGTCCCGGTCGAGTGTGAAGATCCGGCGGCGGTAGTCTTCGCCTCGCGGCGGGCAAACGAGCCCTGGTTTTGCTGGGATCAGCCCGATCGCGGTGTCGTGATCGCGTCGCTGGGGCAGGTCGAAACGGTGGTCTCTCGAGGAAGCGACCGCTTCCGGGAAGTCGCTGCCGAATGCTCCCAACTTTCCGGGAAAGCAAGCGTGGTCAGCCTCGGCGAAGACGGCGGTCGGACCGGACCGACCTGGGTTGGTGGTTTTTCTTTCTCCGACGGCGGGGCGACCAGCCCCCAGTGGTCCTCTTTCGAGCCTGCCGCGATGACGCTGCCGTTGATTTCGTTCAGCTGCGATCCGTCGGGCACCAGCATGACCGTGAACGCGATCGTCGATCGGGATGGCGATGTCGATTCGATCGCCGCGGCGCTCTCGGCCCGGGTCGCAGCGCTCAGCACCGAGAGCCTGCCGATGATCGATCCGCACCCTTCACACCGGCCCCGGATAGAGAGCCTGCGCAGCCCCGGGCAGTTTGAGGCCTCTGTGGCCGCCGCGGTCGAGCGGATCCGGAATGGTGAAATCGAGAAGGTCGTCCTCGCCCGCGAAATCGTCGTCCATGCCGGTTCTGCGCATGATCCGGCAGCGATATTCGCCGCGATCCGGGAGGGATTTCCATCCTGCTTCAACTTCTGCGTGGGCACCCCGGAGGCGGCCTTCATCGGAGCCAGCCCGGAGCTCCTGGTCCGCTGCGCCGGCCGCAGCGTCTCCACCGTGGGTCTTGCCGGTTCGACCCGGCGAAGCTCCGATCCAGCGGTCGACGACCACCTGGCCGAGAAGCTGCTCACCAGTAGCAAGGACCGGGCGGAGCAGGGAGTGGTGGTCGAGAGCATCGTCAAGGCGCTCAGCCGCCTCAGTGTCTGGGTGGAAGCCGCCGAGGAGCCAGAGATCATCAAGGTGGCGAACATCCAGCACCTGGCCACCCCCGTGGTCGCCCAGCTGGTCCAGCCGAAGACCGCGATCGAGCTGGCGGGCATCCTCCATCCGACGCCTGCGGTCGGTGGCGAGCCGTGGAAGAAGGCAAGTGCAGTCATGGACGAGGTCGAGTCCCTGGACCGTGGCTGGTATGCCGGGCCGGTGGGCTGGATGGACGGCTCCGGCGACGGCGAGTTCTGTGTCGCCCTTCGCAGCGCCCTGCTTCGAGACCGCGAGGCCCACCTTTACGCCGGAGTAGGGGTAGTCGCCGACTCCGATCCGGCATCAGAGCTGGCCGAGACCGAGATCAAGCTCGGCGCGCTGCTGCCGCTGATCGGCTGACTCAGGCCTCGATCGGGATCTCGATGATGACCGAAGAACCGGCAGCGAATGCTTCAGGTAGCTGAGAGAGGTCCTCGACCCTGAACCAGGGGGTAGCGAAGAGCCCGGCCGCGGCCTCCACGCTGAGTCCGCCGGGAGTCGTCATCAGAGCCTCGAATTCTTCGGGTTCCATCGCCTCCTTCTGGGGCAGGCGGGAGAAGATCGACCCGCCGCCGTCGTTGATCA
>JBBRVF010000243.1:0-3170 GCA_038247145.1 Solirubrobacterales bacterium
GATCACCGTGAGGAATGCCATCGTGATCGCAGTGAATACCGCCGAGGCGACGTCACCGCCGCGAGGCAGGAAAGCGACGCCGAGGGCCAGCACGGCGATGATCGCGAAGTTTCGGGCGGCTAGCAAAGCAAAGCAATCGTATCCGGCGGCTCAGCCGTTGCGGATCAGGATGCCTTCGATGATGTGGGCCGTCGACTCGGTGGCGTCGATCGCCTTCTCGAGGACAGCGAAGATGTCTTTCCAGCGGATCACGACCATCGGGTCGATACCGTTCGAGAACAGGGCGGCAACGGCGTCTCGGGAAACGCGGTCGCCATCGTTCTCCAACCGATGGATCTCGATCAGATTCGCATCGATTCCCTTGAACTTCCGCAGTTCGGCCAATGCCTCCGAAAGCTGCTCGCAGCTGGCGACCAGGATCGAGGTCAGCTCGTAGGCCTGGCTCATCGGGGCCTCGATTTTGTAAAGGCCGAGGAAGTCGGCGGCCTCCTCGATGTAATCGACGACATCGTCGAGCTTGGTGGCGAGCGAATAGATCTCGTCTCGATCGATCGACGTGAAGGAAGTCGAGTTGAGCTTGCGGATGATGTCGTGGGTGATCCGGTCCCCTTCCTGCTCGGTGAGCAGGATCTCGCGGTTGAGCCCCATATCGTCGGGCCAGGCGGCCATCATCTCTTCGAGCAGCTTCGCCGAGCGCAAAGTGTTTTGCCCGGCCTCGTTGAACAGGTCGAAGAATCCGCGGTCTCTGGCCAGGAAACGGATACGCACGGGTCAGCCCGCCAGCTGTGGCGCGGTGGTTGCTTCGAGTGCGTGGTGGCGTTCACGCAGTTCCATCTGGACGTCGCGCTCCTCCCCGCCTTCCGGTCGCAGGCGCGACCAGGTACCTGAACTGTCAAGCACCCAGCAGTTCATATTGTCGGCGAAGCAGCGTTCGAGAACGTCGAGGGCCTGATCGCGCGCAGTCTCGTCGAGCAGCGGCGTGACCAGCTCCACCCGGCTGTCGAGGTTTCGCGGCATGAGGTCGGCCGAGCCGATCAGAACCGTGCAGTCATCACCCCGGCGGAAGGCATAGATCCGGGAATGCTCGAGGAAGCGCCCGACGATCGAGATCACCCGGATGTTGTCGGAGACTCCCGGAACCCCGGGCCTGAGGCAACAGATCCCGCGGGCGTTGATCTCAACCTCGACCCCGGCCTGCGAAGCCTCGTAGAGGGCCTGGATGCACTTACGGTCGACCAGCGAGTTCAGCTTCAGCGAGATCTTCGCCTGCCGGCCTTCCAGATGGGCCTCGACGGTCTTCTCGATCTGCTCGAGGATGCCGGGCCGCATCGTATCGGGCGAAACCAGCACCTTGCGGTAGGCGTCGGGCCGGGCATAGCCGGTCAGTACGTTGAACAGGTCGGAGACGTCGGCGCCGACCTGTTCGTTGGCGGTGAAGACCCCGAGGTCGGTATAGAGATGGGCCGTGGTCGAGTGATAGTTGCCGGTGCCGATGTGGACGTAGTTGCGGACCCGGTCGCCCTCGCGGCGGACGACCAGCAGCGCCTTGATGTGGGTCTTGAGGCCGGGGATGCCGTAGACCACGTGGACGCCGACCTCTTCAAGGCGTTTGGCCCAATCGATGTTCGCCTGCTCGTCGAAACGGGCCTTCAGCTCCAGCATGCAGACGACCTGCTTGCCGCGCTCCGACGCCCGGATCAGCGAACGGACCGTCGGCGAGTCGTCGCTGGTCCGATAGACCGTCTGCTTGATCGCAAGGACTTCGGGGTCGCTGACCGCCTGGGCGATGAAGCGCTCGACCGAGTTGGTGAAGGAGTCGTAGGGGTGGTGGACCATGATGTCGCCCTGCCTGATCGCGGCGAACATGTCGATCGACTCACCGTCTTCGCCCTGAAGCCTCGGCTGGGTGACCGGATTCCACGGTTCGTCGCGCAGCTTCGAGTAGCCGGGAAGTTTGACTACGTCCCAGAGGTCGACCATGTCGAGCAGACCGGAGCTGATGAAAACTTCGTCCTGCTGCAGCCTCAGCACATCGATCAGCGACTCCCTGATCTCGTCGATCATGTTTTCGGAGACTTCGAGGCGTACGACCTCACCGAACTTGCGGCGGCGCAGTTCGTTCTGGACGGCTTCGAGCAGGTCGTCGGCTTCGTCGCTGATCGTGAAATCGGCGTCGCGGGTCACCCGGAAGGCGCCGTGGTCGAGCACCTCGACACCGGGGAACAGCAGGGCCAGGTTGCCGGCGATGACCTCCTCCAGCGGCACCAGTATTCGATTGTCGTCCTGACCGACCTCGACGAAACGGCCGAGCAGCTCGGTCGGAACCTTGATCCGGGCCATCACGCGGGTCGAAGTCTCGGGGTCGCGAAGCAGCACGGCGAGGCTCAGCGAGAGGTTCGAGATGTAAGGGAAAGGACGGCCCAGACCGATCACCAGCGGGGTCAGAGCGGGCAGAACCTGGCGCTTGAAGATCCGGTCGACTTCGGCCCGCTCCTCGGGAGAAAGCCATTCGAGCTTCGAGATCCGGATCCCTTCGGATTCCATCAGGGGTTCGAGAACGCCGGCGAAGCAGTCGTGGAGCCTTTGGTCCAGCTCCATCGAGCGGGAGCGGATCGCCGTGATCTGCTCGCCGGGAGAGAGTCCGTCGGGACCGTGAGCGTCGATCCCGGCATCGTTCTGGTCCCACAGCCCGGCGACGCGGACCATGAAGAACTCATCGAGGTTGGAGCCGTAGATCGCGCAGAACTTGACCCTTTCCAGCAGCGGAACCGACTCGTCTTCGGCCAGTTCGAGCACCCGCTCGTTGAAGTCGAGCCAGGAAAGCTCGCGGTTGAAATAGAGGGAAGGATCGTCGAGGTCGGACAAGGGAGCAACTCTAACCGTTTGGACCCGGCGAGTTGTTAACCGACGGTCAGTCGCCGAGCGAACTCTCGAGCGCAACCCAGACGCCCTGCCGGGACTGCTCGTGCCAGAGCCGGCGAAACCTCTCGAACAGCATGTGGCGCCGAGCCTGGAGATGGACGGCCGCCAGGTGCGGTCCGCGGTAGAGCATCCGGTTTGGCGCGGCCTGGACCAGAAGGGGATCGAGTTCACGGCTGCCCCGGGCCCGCTCGACGATCGCCTTCACGTCCTCCTGCTCGAGAGTCCTGACATGCTCCCGGGCCGCGGGC
>JBBRVF010000244.1:0-3158 GCA_038247145.1 Solirubrobacterales bacterium
CCGCCCCGAGGCACCGTCCAGCTCCGCGGCGCCCAGCCCCCCGGACTGCTCGAGGCCGAGCGAGGACCGACCGGTGACGCCCGAGCCGCGCGGATTCGTGGCCTCGAGGCGCCCGCCGAGACCGGCCTCGATCGCCGCCGCCTCCACCCCGGCCAAGTCCAGCGAATGGAAGCCGGCAGCGGTGGCGATCTCGAACTGGGTAATCAGGTCTTCGGGCTCAAGCCTGGCGTTGACCGCTTCGGCGGCCTTTGCGGCAATACGGACCGATTCGGCGAAGGCCTCCGGCTCCACCTCGCACCCGGCGACCAGGACCCGCTCCGACCAACTCGAGAGGTGAGGCGATACCAGGCATCCCGAAACCAGGCCCTGCGCGCCCAGTACAGCGGCGGTCATCCGCGCCACCGACGACTTGCCGTTGGTGCCGACCACATGGATCGTGCCGAAGCTGTCCTGTGGTCGCCCGAGCTCGTCACAGAGGGCATTCATACGCTCGAGTCCAAGTCTCCATCCGATCGGCTCGAGCTGGTCGAGGAAAGCATCCGGGTCGAAGTCGCCGCTCTGCCGGCTCATCGGCGCACCAGTCGGGCTCAGCCCACTTCGGCGAGCTCGGAGCGGACCTGTTCGAGCTTTTCCCGTTCCTCGGCGACGACTTCGGCCGGTGCCTTATCGACGAACTTCTGGTTGCCGAGCTTGCTTTCGATCTTCCTGAGCTCACCCTCCAGCTTGCCACGACGGACCGCAAGCCTGTCGGTCAACGCCTCGGTGTCGAGGCCCTCCGACGGCAGGATCCCGAAACCGGCAACGGTGGCCACCGGTTCGCCTCCCTCGGCCCCGAGCTTCACCCGGCCGAGGCGCGAGACGAACTCGGGGATACCGCTGCCGTCGCCGCTTGCCGCGAGAACGATCTTCGGCGGCACTCCGGCCATGTCCCGCCAGCCGCGAAGCTGCCTGGTCAAGGCGATTGCCGAGCCGACCTCGTCCTCTACAGGCTCGTCGCGGCGGGAAAGGTCGGCCTTGGGGAAGCGATGGACCACCAGGTGGCCCTCACGGTAGGGGTGGTAGCTCCACAGCTCCTCGGTCACGAAGGGCATCACCGGGTGGACCAGTGCCAGGGTCCGCTCGAGCGTATGAAGCAGGACCCGGGCGAGATCCTCGTCGCCATCGTAGATGCGGGGCTTGGCGATCTCCAGATACCAGTCGCAGAGGTCGGAGAAGACGAAGGAGTAGATCTCCTGGGCGGCATGGGCAAAGTCGTAGACCTCGAGCAGCGAGGCGACCGAATCGACCGTGTTTTCGAGCCGGGACAGTATCCAGCGGTCCTCAAGCGCTGCGGGCTCGGCCGGCAGCGAGCGATCGGCCGGCTCTTCGGTGTTGAGCAGGACCAGTCGCGAGGCGTTCCAGAGCTTGTTGGCCAGGTCACGGCCCTGCTGGACTTTGGCATCCGAGTAACGCACGTCCTGGGTAGAAGACATCGCCAGCAGGCCGAAGCGAAGAGCGTCGGCCCCGTGCTCGTCGATCTCCCCGAGCGGGTCGATGCCGGTGCCGAGGCTTTTCGACATTCGCCGCCCGTCGCGGGCCTGGATCACCGAGTGGACGTAGACGTTGTCGAAAGGGATGTCGCCGGCGAACTCGATTCCGGTCATCACCATTCGGGCAACCCAGAGAAAGAGGATCTCCCGGGCGGTCGTCAGGAAGTCGGTCGGGTAGAAGGCGCGCAACTCGGGGGTGTCTTCGGGCCAGCCGAGGGTCGCGAACGGCCAGATCGCTGAGGAGAACCAGGTGTCGAGAACGTCTTCCTCCTGAACCCAGCCCTCCCCTCCCGGCTCGTGTTCGCCGACGTGGACCTCGTCACCGCGGTACCAGACGGGGATGCGGTGGCCCCACCAGAGCTGCCGGGAGACGCACCAGGGACGAATCTCGCGCATCCAGTCCAGGTAGACGCGCTTCCACTGCGAGGGCGTGATGTTGACCAGGTCGTTCTCGACCGCTTCGATCGCCGGGCCGGCGAGCTCGTCCATCCGGCAGAACCACTGAAGCGAGATCAAGGGCTCGATGCGCTCGCCGGAACGGTGGGAGAACGGGACCGAGTGCTCGTAGGGCTCCTCCCCGCTCAGCACACCCTCCTCGCGCAGCGCTTCGGCCACGGCAACCTGCGCATCGGCGACCGCCAGACCAGCGAAGCGCCCGCCGGCGGCCTCGGTCATCAGGCCGTCCTCACCGATAACGCTGATCTCTTCGAGGCCGTGCCGGCGGCCGATCTCGAAGTCGTTGACGTCGTGACCCGGGGTTATCTTGAGTGCTCCGGTTCCGAACTCGATGTCGACGTGCTCGTCGGCGATGATCGGCAGCCGGCGGCCTACCAGGGGCAGGATGCAGTGCTCGCCAACCAGGTCGGCATAACGCTCGTCTTTCGGGTTCACCGCGACAGCGGTGTCGGCCATCATCGTCTCCGGCCTGACCGTGGCGACCGTCAGCACCCGGTCGCTGCCCTCGACCGGGTAATCGACCGAGTAGAGCGTGTCGGTCTCGTCCCGGTTCTCCACCTCGAGGTCGGAGATCGCCGACCGCGAGCCGGGATCCCAGTTGACCATGTAGTTGTCGCGGTAAATGTAACCCTTCTCGAAGAGCTCGGTGAAGACCTTGCGAACGGCCAAGGCGTAGCCGTCGTCGAGGGTGAAGCGCTCGCGCTCGTAGTCGCAGGAGGCGCCGAGGCGCTGGTACTGCTCCTTGATCCGTGCGGCGTATTCCGCTTTCCACTGCCAGACCCGCTCGGTGAAGGCCTCGCGGCCGATCTCGTGCCGGTCGATCCCCTCCGACCTGAGACGCTTCTCGACCACGGACTGCGTGGCAATCCCGGCATGGTCGGTGCCGAGCACCCAGAGCGTATTGCGGCCCGACATGCGGTTCATCCGGACCAGCGCGTCCTGCATCGAACTGTTCAGCGCATGCCCCATATGGAGGGCACCGGTCACGTTCGGCGGTGGGATCGCAACCGAGAAGTTGTCGTCGGGGCTGCCGGTGGCTTCCGGGTGGAAGTATCCGCCGTCGAGCCACGCCTGGAAGAGGCGTTGCTCGACTTCGCCCGGCAGCCACCGGGTCGTTTATTGCACCATAGGTCGGGGCGCGTGGGACCAGGCGGCGGATGCGATTGGGCGGGC
>JBBRVF010000245.1:0-3158 GCA_038247145.1 Solirubrobacterales bacterium
GCCTCCGGACCTCGGCTTCGGACATGCCGACGGCGGCTATCTCCGGGTCGGTGAAGGTGACTCGCGGTACGGCCCGGTAGTCGACCTTTCGCCGCAGGCCGAAGAGTGCGTTGAAGACCGCAACCTGGGCGTGGTAGGCGGCGACGTGGGTGAAAGCCATCGCACCGGTGACGTCCCCGGCGGCGAAGATCCCGCGGGCTGTGGTGCGGAGCCGGTCGTCGGTCAGCACTTCACCGGCCTCTCCGGTCTCGACCCCGAGCGATGCCAGTCCGATGCCTCTGGTTCGCGGACGGCGGCCGGTCGCCGAGAGTACCCGGTCGAATTCGAGGTTCAGACGTCCGTGCGGAGAGAGCGCATCGAGCGACACCGTCGCGCCGGAACCCGCCTCTACCGATTTGGTGGTGGTCTCCAGCCAGATCTCCACCCCTTCGGCCTTCAGCCTGGCGGCGACGAGTTCGCCCGCCTCAGGATCCTCGCGCGGAAGAAGGCGCTCGCCGATTTCGACGATGGTCACCGCCGACCCGAGCCGGGAGAAGGCCTGGCCGAGCTCGCAGCCGATCGGACCGCCGCCCAGCACGAGCAGTCTCTCCGGCAGCTCTTCCAGGTCCCAGATGGAATCCGTGGTCAGCGGATCGGCGTCGGCCAGGCCCTTCACCGGAGGAAGCGCCGGGGCCGATCCGGTGGCGACAATCGCGCTCCGGAACCGGAACTCCGAGCCGTCCACGAGGATCAGGCCCGGCCCTGAGAATTCGGCCCGGCCCTCGATCACTTCGACTCCCGCTTCCCTGAGGCGGTCCGGCGAATCGTGAGGTTCGATCGTCTCGCGGGCCGAATGAACGTGGGCCATCACTTTGCTGAAGTCGACCTGGGGCTCGCCGGAAAGTATTCCGAGCGACGCGCCTTCGCGGACTCGCTGGGCGTGGTCCGCAGCAGCTATAAGGCTCTTCGATGGAACGCATCCGGTCCAGAGGCAGTCGCCGCCGGTCCGCTCGGCTTCGACCAGTACCACCCGGGCACCGGCCCAGCCGGCGATCATCCCCGAGACCAGCCCCGCCGTCCCGCCGCCGACTATGACCAGGTCATTCGTCTTCAAGTTGACCCTCACGTTGGGCCGTAGATTCGAGGTCGGCCGGCACCCGCCGGGAGACCCTCCAGGTGACGATCGACATCGCGGCCAGCAGCAGAACCGCGGCGATGAACAGCGGCGAGAGGGGATCGCTGAGGCCTGCGCCGAGAGCGGTGAATACGAAGACTCCGGGGACGATGCCGACCACCGTCGCCAGCATGTAATCGCGGGAGCTGATCGCGGTCGCACCGGCGGCGTAGTTGAGCGCGTTGAAAGGGACCAGCGGGATCATCCTGAGCAGAAGCATCGCAGGGAAGCCCCGTCCGCCGAATCGTTGCTCGAGAGCCTCGAGCCTCGCTCCGCGAGCCTGTTCGACCGCGCCCCTGGTCGAGCGCCTCGAGATCGCGAAAGCGGCGCCCGCACCGGCGCTCGCTCCCAACATCACGACGACTCCGCCACCGACGACCCCGAACAGCGCACCGGCGGCGATGGTCAGCGGCGCGCCGGGAACCAGCAGAACGGTCAGCCCGGCATAAGCGAGAGCGAAGATGACCGGCCCGAAGAAGCCGAGGCCGTCGAAGGCCGCTTCGATGTCGTCGGGGTCGGGCCGGATGAAGATTGCGGCAATCAGTGCGGCGAGAAGCACCGCGATCAGAACGGCGATCTTCAGGTAAGGGGAGCGGGTGGGCATCGAAGGCTAGGACCACTCTCTCACCGAAACGGTTCAACTGTCGCTGACGCCATTTGAACCGGAAAACAGGCACGATGGTCGAAGGTGAGGATGTTGATGCCGAACAGAGCCGGAACGTCACAGGCCGGAGAGGCGACGGATGCTTGATTCGACCGTCAGGCCGGTGCTTGCCCCGGTGCTCGACCGAACGGCCGAGCGGCTGGACCGGATTGGTTTCAGTCCGGCTGCTCTGACCGGAGTCGGGCTGGCAATGGGTATCGCCGGCTGCCTGGCGGCCGCCGACGAGAGGTGGCTGCCGGCCCTCGCCCTCTGGCTGGCCAATCGCCTGTTCGACGGGCTCGACGGCGCCCTGGCCCGGCGCCGCGGTCCGAGCGACCTCGGCGGCATGCTGGACTTCGTAGCCGACTCTGTCGTCTACGCGGGTTTCCCGATCGCGGTGGCGATCGCTTTGCCCGATGCCCGAATCGCGGCGGTTGTCCTGCTCGGCACCTACCTGGTCAACAACATCGCTCTGCTCTCCTACTCGTCAATCCTCGAAAAGCAGGGGCTCCCCGGAGGCGACGGGCGATCGCTGCGCTTCACCAGCGGTCTGACCGAAGGCACCGAGACGGTGATCTGTTACTCGCTGGTTTGCCTGTTGCCTGGTCGGGCCGCCGCGATCTTCTGGATATTCGCGGCGATGGTCGCGGTGACGATTGCCCAGCGGATCCGGATGGCCGTCAAGACCCTCGACTGACCCTGCAGCTCCCGCCAGGCGCCGGGACGATCAGTCTGCGGGAATCCGCCAGAGCGCCTTCTCGGGCAGATCGAAAGCGATCTCCTCCCCGGCCGGGGGAGCACAAGTCGTTCCCGAATGGATCTCGATCCGCTGTCCCCGCCACTGAAGCAGCACCCGCAGGTATGAACCACGGTAGGAGACTTCGAGAACCCGGCCTGCGTATCGGCCCGATCCGAGAACGACCTTCTCGGGCCGGATCGCCCAGAGCCCGGCGCTGCCACCGTCGAGTTCGATCAGGTTGCGGGTGCCGAAGAAGCGGGCGACCGCGGTCGTTGCCGGTCGCTCGAACAGCGCCGCCGGCTCGTCCTGCTGCTCGATCCTGCCGTCGATCATCAGGGCGATCGAGTCACCGACTTCCGCCGCCTCGGAGCGGTCGTGGGTTACCAGCACTGTGGTCAGACGACGCTGCCGCTGAACCGTGGCGATCAGCTCGCGCAGGCTCTCGCGGCGGTTCGGGTCGAGTGCGGCCAGCGGTTCGTCGAGCAGCAGCAGTTGCGGATCCCCGCAAAGCGCCCGGGCAAGGGCGACTCGCTGCTGCTCGCCTCCGGAAAGTCCTCCTACTCCGCGCTCTGCCAGCCCGCCGAGGCCGACCTCGTCGAGTCTGTCGGCCGCGACCTGCTGCC
>JBBRVF010000246.1:0-3156 GCA_038247145.1 Solirubrobacterales bacterium
CTGACCGGCGGGCACTTTCCCGGCGGCCACTGGAAGAACCACGACGACGCCACCTACAAGATGGAAATCGGCAAGGCCGCCGACGACTATCCCGCAGCCGACGGCGAGCTCACCTTCGACAAGCTCTCTTCGGTCTTCCTGACCGGCAACGCGACCCGCGACGACGCACCAAACCACATTCGAATCCAGACCGAGGTCCCGAAGGAAATAGCCCAGACCTGGGTCTCGATGTGCCCGGCGCAGGTCTACGAGATCCCGGAGGACCAGCTCGAGAGCAGCGCCGCGGTCGTGGATGTTCACGTGACCGCCTCGAACTGCGTCCAGTGTGGAGCGATCACCGCCAAGGGCGGCAGGCTGACCCTGCCCGAAGGCGGAGACGGCCCGCTCTACACCGAGACCTGATCCCGTAAGGAATCGAAGGCGCCGGCAACGCGGCGCCCGGAGGCGGCGCTGTCAGACGACGGCGTCGCCTTTCTCGTGCAGCCGGAGCCTGGGTAAGGCCGGGGCTGGACACGAGGCAAGAGCGCCCGCGTCCGAAGGTCGCGGCAGGCGAAGGATGCGGCAGGACGCCGCGACTCAGGGATCAGGCAGCGCGGCGGAGATCCGTCGGCGGCTCCTGAAGCCGGAGGGCCTGGACGTCGAAAATCGACTCTGCCACCTGTCGGCGGCGCTTTTTCGGCGGTATCACCCATTCGTCACAGCCGACAAACGCATCGGCAAAACGCTGTGCCTTGACGCTGCGCGGTTGAGCCTGATCAAATACCTCTTTAGCCATAGGGGCAATCCTCTCCTACCACTCGGGTTATGGGAAGTGTCTTCGCCGCGTCGGACGGAAAACCTGCCGCAAATCGCGGAGTTTTACTGGCGGCATCGGGGGTGGACTACGGAGGCGGCCCCGATGCCCTGCCGCTGCAGTGTTGAGGCTTGCTCTAGAATGGGTTCAATGAAGGCTGACATCCATCCCGAATACACAATTGCCAACGTCCACTGCTCCTGTGGAAACCAGTTCTACACCCGTTCGACCAAGTCGGACCTACACGTGGAACTCTGCTCGGAATGTCACCCCTTCTACACCGGCAAGCAGAAGCTGGTCGACACCGGCGGTCGCGTCGAGCGCTTCCAGCGCCGCGCCGCCAAGCGCGCCAAAGCCGGCGCCGCCAAGAGCTGAAACCGGGCCTCGTCGCGAACCTCCCAGGTTCGCAGATTTCAGGTTCGCAGGATCCGGGATTCTGGCAAGCTTGCGTACCCAGGGGCGGGTCTGATCGATGGCGGTTACCTTGAGTTTCTGGTGGCCGCTGTTTGCCTGCTGGGAGCCGGGACTTGAGTGAAGGACCCCTTCCTGCCGGGAAGGACGCCCCGATCGGAGGGCAGGCAGTTCTCGAGGGCGTGATGATGCGCGGCGTCACCACCTGGTCGGTGGCCGTGCGCAGGCCTGACGGCGAGGTCGAAGTCACGACCCGGTCGATCGACCCCTGGGCCCGCCGGCACCCGGTTCTGCGCTGGCCGGTGATCCGCGGCATGGTCGCTCTGGCCGAATCCCTCGGCATCGGCTTCCGGGCGCTCTCGATCTCGGCCGACGCACAGCTCGAGCAGGACGAGACCGGGGAGGAGGACGAAATCGGCGGCTTCGCCTGGGTGATGACGATCGTGATCTCGATGCTGGCCGCGGTGACCCTGTTTTTCCTGGTGCCGGTCGGCCTGACCAGCATCTTCAAGGAGCAGCTCGGTTCGGCACTGTTCTTCTGGCTGGTCGAAGGCCTGCTCCAGACAGCGATCTTCATCGGCTACATCGTGATGCTCAGTCGGGTCAAGGATCTGCGACGGGTATTCGAGTTCCACGGGGCCGAGCACAAGGCGATCTCCTGTTACGAGGCCGGCGACCAGCTGTCCCCGGCCCGTGCTGCGCTCTATTCGCGCCTCCACCCGCGTTGCGGCACCAGCTTCCTGCTGATCGTCATGGTGCTGGCGATCTTCGTATTCGCGCCGATCGGCCTGCCGGCCTGGTACTGGCTGCTGGCCTCGCGGGTAATCGGGATTCCGCTGGTCGCCGGCCTGTCCTACGAAGTGATCCGCTGGTCCGGGCGCAACCGCGGCCGCAGCTGGGTCCGGACAGTGATGTGGCCTGGCTTGATGCTCCAGAACCTGACCACGAGGGAACCGGACGAAAGCCAGCTCGAGGTGGCGATCATCGCTCTGGAATCCGTCTTCGAGGTCGAGCGCCCGGAGGCGAATGCCAATCTCGAGCCGATCGAGATCGTCGCCTGACCCGGGCTCGCGCCAGCGGGCGGGCTACCCGCTGCGCGACCCCCGGTTTCGCCCGTCAGACTAGGACCGATGATCGAGAAACTCGTCGACCAGATCGAGCTGCGCTTCGCCGAGCTCGAACGCGACATGAGCGACCCCGAGGTGATCGCCGACCGGGCCCGTTATGCCGAGGTCGGCCGCGAATACCGCCAGATCTCGCCGGCTCATCGGCTGGTGGTCGAGTACCGCAAGCTGACAGACGACCTCGAGGGCGCCCGGGAACTGATGGAGGAAGAGGACTCCGACGAGGAGCTGCGCCGGGTGATCGCCGAAGCCCCGGCCCGTCTTACCGAGCTCGAGGAGGAGATCCGGCTGGCGATGGTCGAGGCCGACCCCAGCGACGGGAAGAACGTGATCGTCGAGATCAGGGCCGGGGCCGGCGGCGACGAAGCCGCGATCTTCGCGGGCGACCTCTACAAAATGCTCACCCGCTACGCCGCCGAGCGCGGATTCGCCACCGACATGCTTTCGCATTCGGCCGCCGAGCAGGGCGGTTTCAAAGAGGTCACCTTCGAGATTCGCGGCGACGGCGCCTACTCGGTCTTCAAGTTCGAAGGCGGAACTCATCGTGTACAGCGAGTTCCCGAAACAGAGTCCCAGGGCCGGATTCACACCTCCACGGCGACGGTCGCCGTACTGCCCGAGGCCGAAGAGGTCGAGGTCCAGATCGACCAGAACGACCTGCAGATCGACGTCTACCGCTCATCGGGACCGGGCGGGCAGTCGGTCAATACGACCGATTCAGCGGTCAGGATCACTCACAAGCCGACCGGCATCGTGGTCTCGATGCAGGACGAAAAGTCTCAGCTCCAGAACCGGGAGAAGGGGATGCGCGTGCTGCGGGCGCGGGTC
>JBBRVF010000247.1:0-3102 GCA_038247145.1 Solirubrobacterales bacterium
AAGGGCCTCGTAGATCTTTTCATCGCCGGCAGAAAGATCGGGCGGCGGGGTCGATCCGCGCTTCTTTGGCGATGAGCGTGGCTTCTTCACAGTCAGGCTGTCAGGGTCCGGCAGCCAGCCGTCCGGGTCACAGACGTCGCAGTAGTGGTCTTCGGGTTGCGGTTCGCTGTGGTCGCCGAAATGTTCGAGCAGCTGTCTCCGGCGACATCGGTCGGAGAAGCTGAAAGCCTCGACCGCGCGGTAGGCCTTCCAGCCGCGGTCCTGCGCGACACGGCAGGCTGCCGGCAGCGCAGATTGGTCGTAGTCGTCGGCCAGTTGGACCAGCAGGCGTCCGCCGGAGGCCGGATCAACCGCCAGGGCTCCGGCCCGCTCGGCAACCGCCAGTCTGGTCCGTTGGTCGTCCCTTCGCGGTGCCTCGATAACGGCGCTGCCGTCGGCGTCGGCATTCGGCCTGATCGACTCGATGTAGGAGACGACGTCCTCCGGGTCCACCTTGCGCTGCTCGTTGAATCGCACCAACCGACCGAGGTCGCTGCGCATGGCGAGCAGGACCGCCCTGGCCGGCTCGCCGTCTCGACCGGCACGTCCGGCCTCCTGGTAGTAGGCCTCGACGCTCGACGGAATCGCCCAGTGCCAGACCGAACGCACATTGGCCTTGTCAATTCCCATGCCGAAGGCGTTGGTCGCGGCAACCACTTCGACGTCGCCTTCCATGAACCTGATCTGGGCGGAAGCTCGGTCGTCCGGGGGCATCCCGGCGTGGTAGGAGACGGCCGATACGCCTGCGGCCCGGAGGTCGTCGGCGACTTCCTCTGTGTCCCGGCGGGTTCCGCAGTAGACGATCGCCGGCCGGTTGGCGGGGTCGGCGAGGCCGTGCTCGAGCAGGGCCGCCTTTCGCGCCTTGGAGCCCTTGCCTTCGAGGGCGACGGTATCGAAGCTGAGGTTCGGCCGGTCGAAGCCCGAGTGGATCTCGATCGGCTCGTCCATCCCCATCCGGCGGGCGATCTCGCCGGCGACCTGTGGAGTCGCGGTGGCGGTACAGGCCATGACCGGCGGGCGGCCCAGCCGCTCGGCGACCTTCGGCAGTCGCAGGTAGTCAGGCCGGAAGTCGTGGCCCCATTCGGAGAGGCAGTGCGCTTCGTCGATCGCCATCAGGTCGATGTTCCGGGTTGCGATCAGGTCGAGGAAGGACGAGGAGCCGAAGCGCTCCGGTGAGCAGTAGGCGATCCGGGCCGTGCCGTCCCTGACCGCCTCGAAGGAGGCCGCAGAAGCCTCTTCGGAGAGCCCCGAGGCGAACATCACCGCGGGGTGACCTTCGGCCCGCAGCCGCCTGACCTGATCGGCCATCAGAGCGATCAGGGGGCTGACGACCAGGGTCAGGTCCGCTCCGGCCAGGCCTGGCAGCTGGTAACAGAGGCTCTTGCCGCCGCCGGTCGGCATCACGATCAGGCAGTCCTTGCCGCCGAGCGCCGCCGAAACGGCTTCGCGCTGCCCGGGGCGGTACTCGCCGTAGCCCATGTGGGCAAGCAGCCGGTCGGGGTCGGCAGCGCCTTCGTAGTGACGCAGCGGCGCCCCCTGGTCCTGCTCGATCCGCTCGAGTCCCTGGAGGGCCAGGGTGGCCTCTGCCTCTTCGTCCCGTATGACGGGTGGTCCAGTAGGAGTCCACGACTCCTGAGGCCCCGGGTCGTCGCCGGACTCGTCCGGGAGGGGAGGCTGCTCCGGCGGACGCATTGACACCATTCCGGCTATGCGTTCGGCTGCCTGTGAGGCCGAGCGCCGCTGTTCGGGGTCCATTTCGCGCCAGGCCGACCTCAGCAACTCGAGACCTTCGTCGGTGGCGGCTTTGCGCGAGCCCTCATCGAGCTCGGACTCGAGCTGCTCGACGAGTTGGTCGGCCTGTTGGAGAAAGGAACTCACGCGACAACACTAGGGACAGCCCCCGACGTGACGGACTCGCCCCTGCAAAGTGAGAACCCCGCTGGGAGGGCGGGGTTCTCGGTGCTACTTGGGAGGAGAGAGATTCTTGATCTCTTATGTGTTTTTGATCACTGGGAGGTAGGCGGACTCTTTATGCGCCGCGGGCGCTGTACCGCGTTGCCGCGGTAAGTGCCATGTGAGCGGCGCCGAATCCAACCAGGAAGATTGTTGCGACGGGCTGGTCACCGAAGATTCCGCTGACCACGCCGATTGACAGGATCGTGAAGCCGAGCGTCCAGTCGAAGCCGGCGATTGCCGACAGTGAGACAGTCCGGTTCGGGGAGGATGCCGCGAGGGCAACGCCCATCAGCATGCATCCGAGAATGAAGGAGAGCAGACCGACAGCCGGGCTGAAGGTAAGCAGAAACGGTACGACCATCATCAGCGGGGCCGTCGCGAGGACGAGGCCGTTGTGGAGGTGGATGCTTACTGGTCGTTGGCTCATGGTCATACCTCTGAGACGAAGATACGTAAACATCAAGTTCTTGTGTGTGAGTCGAATCACACCGGTACGGTCCGCTGGGTTCCCGCATCGGATGGCGATTTCAGGCATCTGCGATCCCGCGCCGATGGCGGAATGCCCGGTACCTTGGAGGGATGAGCCGAAAGCGATCCCGTCTCGACCTCGTCCTCGCCGAACGGGGTCTGTTTCCGTCGCGGACCGCGGCCGCCCAGGCGGTGCGGGCCGGGCATGTCAAGATCGGAGTCGACGGCCCCGTTGCGCTCCGCCCGAGCCAGGACGTGGCCCCCGACCAGGAGTTCGAGGTGATCGCGACCCGGCCGTTCGTATCCAGGGGCGGGGTCAAACTGAGCAACGCCCTCGATCTGCTCGGAATCGACGTGACCGGCCTTCAGTGCCTTGACGTGGGCGCATCCACCGGTGGCTTCACCGACTGCCTGCTGCAGCGCGGAGCGAAGGGCGTGACCGCCCTCGACGTCGCCTACGGACAGATCGACCAGACCATGCGCGATCACCCGAAGGTCACAGTGATCGAGCGCCTGAACGCCAGAGACCTGCTCCCGGGCGACATCGACGGCAGCCCCGATCTGGCGGTGATCGACGTCTCGTTCATCTCCCTGACCAAAGTGATCGAACCTGTCGTTTCGGTGATAGCTCCTGAAGGC
>JBBRVF010000248.1:0-3102 GCA_038247145.1 Solirubrobacterales bacterium
CGACCTCGTGAAGCGCGGCGACCTGAGCACGACCGAGATCCGGCCGGGACCGGACCAAGCAAAGATCGAGCTCGGAGAGGGGCAGGTCCTGCTGGCGATCGACAGCTTCTCGGTGACCGCCAACAACGTGACCTACGGCGCTATGGGCGAGGCGATGAAGTACTTCGAATTCTTCCCGGCGCCCGAAGGCTGGGGCAAGGTGCCGGCCTGGGGCTATGCCGACGTGGTCAAGTCGGAGACGGAGGGCGTCGAAACCGGTGCGCGGGTGTTCGGCTTCTTCCCGATGGCCAGCCACGTGGTCTTCGAACCCGGCAGGGTCTCAGAGACCGGCTTCGTAGATGAAGCCGCCCACCGGGCCGAGCTGCCGGCCGTCTACAACCGCTACGGCTTCGCCACTGCGGAGTCCGGCGATACCGCCGAGCGCGAGCCCTACATCGCCCTGTTCGCACCGCTCTTCACGACCGCCTTTCTCGCCCACGACTGGCTCGACGAAATGGACTTCTTCGGCGCCCGTCGGGTGCTCGTCTCCAGCGCGTCGAGCAAGACCGCGCTCAGCCTGGCCTGGCTTATCCAGCGCGAGGGCGGCGACAGAGTCGAGCTGGTCGGGCTGACCTCGACCGGCAACATGGACTTCGTCGCCGGGACCGGCTACTACGACAAGGTGGTCAGCTACGAGACGGTCGCCGACCTGAGCCGGACCGAGCCGGCCGCCTACCTCGACTTCTCCGGCAACGCCGGCCTGCGCGAGCAGATCCACAGCCACCTCGGCGGCTCCCTGCTCTCCAGCACAGTGATCGGCGCCGCCGACTGGGAAAAGCTTGCGCCGTCGGGCGAAGGCGCACCGCTGACCGGGCCCGCGCCAGAGCTGTTCTTCGCCCCGACCCGGGTCGCCAAGCGAAACGAAGATTGGGGCGCAGCCGAGGTCCGCCGCCGCGTCGCCGCCGCCCAGAACGATTTCATCGACTCCAGCGGAGAGTGGCTGGAGATCAGGACGGCCGATGGACCGGAAGGCATCGAGTCCACCTGGAAGGCAATGATCGCCGGCAACGTACCCCCGGCCGAAGGCTGGACCGTCTCACCGCACCCCGCCTCGTGACGGGTCCGCCCTTTTCGGCCTACGGGAATCTTCGTCAACCGGCGGATCGAACTGCGTTCCACGGAGAAAGCCTGCCCCACCGTCGTTCGGGTGCCCGCGAATCCCTCTACGCTTCACGGCCGGAAGCGATACACCCCGGGCTCAGGAGGACGGACCGGGTCCACGGTCAAGCCGGCTGTAACGAGGACCCCATCGTCAAGTCCTTCAAGCGGCATTCCGCCGACGGCATTCTGGCTCCTGAAGAGCCCGTTCTCGGCGAAGGAGCGGTCGATGCTTCCGTCAAGTCTGAATCTCATCGTAGCCTGAGGCTCGTAGCCAGCCCCCCTGAAGAGTGCCAGAGCGACGACTGGCTTTCCGTCTCCCTGAACCGCGAAGTCGGACTTGTAAACACCTCTAGGTCTCGACTCTGCGAAGGAGTTGAACATATCGGGCAGCTTGCGCGGGCACAGGTTCCGTATTCCGTCGTTTGAAAAACCCTTGGAGCGCACCCCAGCCCAGTTGAAGGCGTAGATCCGAGCGCAGCCATTGGAGACTTCGGTTGGGTTCTCACCCGGCGAGACCCCAAACGCCACTATCCGGCCGCCGGGCACGCTGTCCAGATAGGCGGCGTGGGGGAGCTCGAGAACACTCTTCCGTCCGGCGAATCGGGGTAGAAGCTTGCCTGACGGCGAGAAGGCAATAGCAGCGGTGCCTCTTGCGTTGGAGCGCAAGACGACAACTCGCCCTCGCATTGTGATCTCCAGTCCGTAGAAGTAGGTCCATCCAGACCGGCCTCCCTTGAACAGCACTCTGCCCTTCTTCCCGAACGAGCGATCGAGCTTGCCCGAAGGCAGATACCTCCTAATGAACGCTCTTGTCACCGCCCTGCCCTTCGATCTCGCTCGTAACGCTCCGGTTACGAGGATCCGACCCTTGGCGTCGATTTCGACATCGGTGAGCCATCCTCTGGGGCCCCCGAAGATTTTGCGATAAATGATCGAGCCGTCTTTGCTGAAACTGGGGTCGAGGGCTCCCTCTGCGGTGATCCGGGAAAGAAACGGCCTCGGGCCATAGCTGCCGGCGACGAGAGCTTTGCCGTCTTCCTGAATTGCCATCGCGGGGGCGTAGACTCCGCCGCGAATCTTTGGAACGTAGATAACTGTCCCTTGGTAGCCACCCCGACCGAACGACACGTCGGCGGCTCCGTCGAGACTCAGTCTCGAAATACTCCCGCGCGAAGAAGTGAGGAAGATCGAATCTTCGCCTTTCTCCACCGCTGCTGATCCTTCCTTGGCGAAGAACCGCAGGTTCGACAGATCAGCTCGCCCATCGTTACCGAAAGTCGGGTCGGGACCGCTTCCTAGCGCCGGGGCCGCGGCCATAGCTGCTAGCACGACCAGGGCCGCTCCAGTGATCCTCGCGTTTCGAGTGTGTGGTCTCATGAGATTGCCCCTAGCTCGGGTTCATGTTTGCAACAGCCGGAGGCCTCGAAAGTTCCGCCTAAAACATCGACGTTTCTTTTCTATTCACCGGGTTCAACCGGTGCTTCCGTGCACATGTCTCCGACGCCGTCCGAGTTTGAATCGACCTGCTCAGCGTTTGCTACGGCAGGGCAGTTGTCCACATAATCGTTTATTGCGTCGCCATCCGTATCGATGTTGGTGTCGCAGGCATCTCCGATGCCGTCAGCGTCGGAGTCCTGCTGATCCTCATTCGCATCCGCCGGACAATTGTCCTGATCGTCGGGATACGAGTCCGCGTCACCGTTTGTCATGTCGGCCGGCTCCAAGGGAACGAATTCCGGCGGCTCATCGCTTCCTAGCGCGAAATTCTCCACCACATCGGAATAGGTCAAAGCCGTTTCGTAGATGGCAACCGAGTCGACCTCCATCTCGGTGAAACTCCCGTTCTCGTCCGTGCCCACGACGTTTTCGTCGGTAGGGGTAGGCCCTGGAATCGCTGACGCATCGAAGCCCACAGTGGATTGAAGCCCATCAACAAACAGAGAGACCTCATCGCCGTCGATA
>JBBRVF010000249.1:0-3099 GCA_038247145.1 Solirubrobacterales bacterium
AGCGACTGACCCCGGGTTTGACCCGGAAGCCTGACCCGGGGCGCGGGCCGATTCACCGCGCCCCGGGCTCAGCCCGGGCCGGCCTCCCGGTTCAGCCGGCTTCGATCAATTCGATGCGGTAGCCATCCGGATCGCCCACGAAGCAGAGCCGGGAGCCGCCCTCGCGCACGGTGTAGGGCGGGCGCTCCGGCTCGATACCCATGATGGCCAGACGCTTCAGCGCCTCGTCCATGTTTTCGACCGTGATCGCGATGTGGCCGTATCCGGTGCCGATCTCGTACGGCTCCTTCTGGTCGAAATTGAAGGTGAGCTCGAGCCGCGGGCCGTCGCCCTCGAACCCCATGTAGACGTTGATCGCCTCGTCGCGGATCGGCATCCGCCGCAGTTCCTTCATTCCCAGCTGCTCATAGAAGGTGACCGACTTTTCGACGTCCCGGACTCGGTAACAGGTGTGGATCAGTTCTGACATGGCCCAAGCTTAAAGCGTCGGCTCGGCCGGGTCGGCGGGGCAGGGTAGGGTCAGCGCATGTTCACTTACGAACGTATAGCTGAGCTGCCGGTCGAGATCGATTCCTACGCGCTGGAGGGGCTCTCGATCCAGCCTTCGCCCGAATTCGAGCGATTGACGACGGTGATCCAGGTCCTGAGCGACGGGCTCGCCGGCAACGGCGAGGACATCACCTACGAGGGCCTCGACGCAATCGCCCTCCAGGACGCCGGTCCGGTTCTGGATCTGACCGGGCCGCGGACGATCGGGGACTTCTGCGAGCTGATCGGCGACCTCGACCTCTTTCCGTCCCCCCCGGAGCGGGAAGTGTCGCGTCTGTACCGCCGCTGGGCATTTGAGTCCGCGGCGCTCGACCTGGCCCTCAAGCAGTCGGATACGACCCTTTCGCAATTCCTCGACATGGAACTGAAGCCGCTCAGCTTCGTCGCTTCGATGGGGCTGAAGGGGGCCGAGGGCGGTTCGGACATAGGCACGCTGAAGGCCAAGCTGGAGGTCTATCCGGAACTTCAGTTCAAACTCGACCCGGCCCTCGACTGGGACGACGAACTGGTGGCCGAGCTGGCCGCCACCGGAGCCGTGAATACGCTGGACCTCAAGGGCCAGTACAAGGGCACGGTGGTCGACATCGAGACCGATCCGGATCTCTACCGCAGGCTGGCCACCGCTTTCCCCGACGCCTGGCTCGAGGACCCGGACATAAACGACGAGACCCGGGAGATCCTCGCGCCGCACATGGACCGCGTCACCTGGGACGCCCCGATTCACTCGGTGGACGAGATCGAAGCGCTCGAGTACAAGCCGAGGGTGATCAACATCAAGCCTTCCCGCATGGGCGGCCTGAAGTCGACCCTCGACGCCTATGACTACTGCAGGCGGGAGGGCATCGGAGCATACGGAGGCGGCCAGTGGGAACTCGGCGTCGGTCGCGAACAGATCCAGTACCTGGCGGCCCTGTTCCATCCCGGCAACCCGAACGACACCGCCCCTCGCGGCTACAACGCGGCGATCCCTGAGCCCGGGCTGCCGACCAGCCCGATGACAGTGCCGGAAGTTGGTTTCGGCGTTCCCCAGTGAGCGGCATGGGTTAGGAGGGGCTAACCGGATGGACGGCCGACCAAATTCGGAAGCTCCGCTACGGTGACCTGAATACCGAACCGAGCAAAGGAGTCCGGAAATGGCCAAGAAGAAGAAGGGTTTCGCCGAGGCGCTGAACGCCCAGGTCGCGAACGAGTTTGCCGCCTCGCAGAGCTACGTGGCGATGGCGGTCTACTACGACAGTGAGACGCTGCCGAGGCTGGCTGCGTTCTTTTACCGCCAGGCCCTTGAGGAGCGTGAGCACGCGATGATGATGATCCAGTTCCTGCTCGACGTCGGCGAGAAAGTCGAGGTGCCGGATATCAAGGCCCAGCCCACCCAGTACAAGGATGCGGTCACGCCGGTCGAGGAGGCGCTTACGCAGGAGGAGCAGGTCTCAAGCGAGATTTTCGGACTCTTCGAGCTGGCCCGGCAGGTCAAGGACTACCGTGCGGAGCACTTCATGCAGTGGTTCGTAAAGGAGCAGGTTGAGGAGGTGGCCCTGATGGGTGACCTGCTGAAGGTGGTCGGGCGCTCGAAGGACAACCTCCTGATGGCCGAGGAGTACATCGCGCGTGAAGGTCTCGGTGAGGAGGGCGAAGACCCGACCGCACCCCCCGCTGCCGGCGGCGGCTGAGCCGAAGCAGGGTCAGCCTTCGCGCTTGGGGCGGAGCAGATCAGTCCATTCGGCGACCGAGTCGAGCATGCGCACGGCGCCTTTGGCGACCGGTTCGCTCGGCTCGAAGTCGCCGTCGTCGTTGATCATTCCCGAGACAAACGGAATCGGAACCGCGGCCGGTGCGGGCATCAGGTTGAGCTGAAGCATGGTCGTCTTCAGCATCTGGGCGCCGCGCTGGCCGCCGGAGATGCCGCCGTAGCTGACCATTCCGACCGCCTTGTGCTTCCACTCGGCGCTGAGGAAGTCGAGCGCGTTCTTGAGCGCCGGCGACAAGCCCGCGTTGTATTCGGGCATGACGAAGACGAATGCGTCGGCGGCATCGATCGTCCGGCTCCAGGCCTTGGTGTGCTCGTGGCTGTAGCGGCCGAGGTGGGGCATCTCGGGCTCGTCGAGGAAAGGAAGGTTCACCTCGGCCAGGTCGACCAGCGTCGTCTCGAAGCGATCGTCGCGACCGGCGAGGGCATCGATCCAGTTGCCGACCGGAAGTCCGACCCGGCCCGGTCTTACGCTGCCGATGATCGTATGGAGCTTGATGGGCATGGCACGGAGCCTACCTGCGCGAGACCGCTGGCATATGGTCACGGACTCAATGGCCGACCAGAGAAACCGCCCGCCTGCGGACGCAACCGAACGGGTTGACCCGACCGAACTCGCGGCATGCCTGAAGCTGATCTCCGAACTCGACCGGCTGCCTGTCGACCACCCGGATTCGGTCACTGTCCAGCAGGCGACGGCCGGCCTCTACAAGTCAGTCAAGCGGAGGCGGCGCCAGGAGAAGCGTCAGGAGATCGTCGAGCACGACGCCGCAGTCACCGCGAGGACGGCGACCGCTGCACCC
>JBBRVF010000250.1:0-3085 GCA_038247145.1 Solirubrobacterales bacterium
ACGTAGGTGATCGAACTCCGTTCACGCAACCCGTGCTTGTGGAGAAACCAGTCGAGCAGGAAGCAGAACTCCAGCGGGGCGACCGGGCACTTGACCGGCATCTCGATCGGGTTGACCACGACGCGGCCTCCGTCGAAACCGTTCAGAGCTTCATGCAGAGCGACCGCGTCGTCCATTTCGTAGAAGGAAAAGACCTTCTCGCCCCATCCGGGTCCGGTCAGGCCTTCGGTCTCTTCCGGCAGCAGTCTCGCCCCGCTGGCGATGACCAGCACGTCGTAGCCGACCCCGGTTCCGTCGGCCAGGTGGACGGTGCTCGCCTCGGTCTCCACCCGTTCGACCTCGCCGGGCAGGAAGCGGATCCCGGCGTGAAGCTGCTTCGAGCGCGGGCGCACGATGTCTTCCGGTTCGGAAATCCCGAACGGAACGAACAGCAGGCCGGGTTGATAGACGTGGTCGCCCTCGGTGTCGATCACCGTGATCTCGGCCTCGTCGCCGTACTCGCGGTGGAGCCGGTTGGCCGTGAGCGTTCCGCCCGTGCCGGCGCCGATGATCGCGATCCTCCTGTTCACCGCAGCGAGGATACTCGACCTACGGTTGCGTGGTTGCGTAGTTATCCGCAGGTATCGCTTAGCCTCCCGTCAGGATCCAGATGGCAGAAGAAGACCACGAACTAGGCCGGAGCGTCCGCGAGGTGCAGGAGCGCTTCGGCGTGCCGGACTGGCTTCGCAGCCTCGGCCTGATTGCGTGGTCTGTGATCGGGATCGCCGTTCTGGTCGTCGGTGCCATCTGGCTACTCGGGCTGACCCAGATAATCGTGGCCCCGTTGGTGACCGCCGGCATCGTCGCCGCCGTGACCTCTCCCCTGGTCGGCTGGCTGGCCGCCCACCGGATCCCGCGGGCGGTCGGATCGGTGCTGGTCGTCCTGCTGATCGTCGTCTTCGCAGCGGTGATGATCACCCTCGTGGTCTTCAGCATCGTCGACGAAGCCGACCGGGCATCCGACCTGCTCGAGGGAGGACGCGATCTGATCACCGGCTGGGGGCAGGACCTCGGCCTCAGCACCGAGAACGCGGAGAGCCTCGGTTCCGACGCAAGTTCGGCGCTGAGCGGCTCGGTCGGCGCGCTGCTGAGCGGCGCGGCATCCGGTGCCGCGGTGCTTTCCTCGACGCTGCTCTTCGTCTTCCTGTCCCTGCTGATCCTGTTCCTCCTGCTCAGCGACGGTCCGGCGCTGCGCTCCTGGACCGAGCGTCAGATGGGTGTGCCGCTGCCGCTCGCCCGCACGATTACCGGGCGGGTCATGACTTCGCTGCGCGGCTACTTCGTCGGGGTAACGATCATCGCGGTCTTCGCCGCAGTCATCGTCGGCGTCGGCGGCCTGGCCCTCGGGATCCCGCTAATCGGGACGATTGTTGCGGTGACCTTTGTAGGCGGTTACGTGCCGTACCTCGGCGCCCTGATCGCCGGTGCGTTCTCGGTGCTGATCGCGCTCGGCGGTGGCGGCGTCGATGCGGCGCTTGCGATGCTGATCCTCCAGGTGCTCGCCAACTCGGTCCTCCAGCAACTGATCCAGCCCTTCGCGATGGGTGCCGTGCTCGGCATCCACCCTCTGGCGGTACTGATCGTCACCCTTATCGGTGGCGCGCTTTTCGGCACGATCGGCTTGGTGCTCGCCGCGCCGCTGGTAGCCGCCGGAGCCGGAGTGGCCGGCGACATCCGCGCTGCCCGCAACGTGAACACGGACGGGATCACCAGGCCACAGGGCGAGCCTGCCTCCTGACCGCAGCGGTTCGGGCGGTCTCCCAAGTGGACTCAGCCTATCGACCCGCTGCACGACTCCGGGGACCGTACAACCGGCCCCCGGAGTCGAATACCTGTTCTGGTGCGCTCAGTTGGAGGGAACGACTCCCGAGCGGCACTTCGACTTCCTGCTCATGGTGAGCCTGTCGATGAAGACCGCCGAGTCGTACTGCCGGTCACCCTGATCGAAGATCGACAGGTGAAGCAGCCTTTTGCCCGGCTTGATCGGAGTCGAGGCCCGCAGCTTTCTCGTCGCCGCGTCATAGGTAGTGCCTTTGGCCCGGCCCCTCGAAACGCGGGCAAAGCCGGTGTTATTGACCGTGATCAGTTTGCCGTTGGCCGTGGTTGCGAAGTTCCTGGGGGCGTCGATTGTCGGATCAACCTTGCTGTTCGCATTCCAGGCCGGGAAGCGGCTCTGTTCGGCGATGAACGCATCGTTGAATATCGAGCCGACGAACTCCGGGAACTCCTCGGAGAAGAACTTGAACCGGAATGAGAGGCAGTTCTTCGACGGCGGAACCTGGATCCGGATCCGCCACACGGTCACATCACGAGCACCCCTGATCTTGAGGCCACCATTGCGGCAGCCGGTGCTGCCCGAGTTGTTCGGTCGGACCGCGAATCGGGGACAGCCGTTGGTCATGATCGCGAATGAACCTCCGCGACGAGGAAAGCCCGAAAGCTGCTTGTTCGAAACGGCAATCGGGTTGTTTCCCGGCGGGGTAGTAACAAACTTGGATTTCAGAAGCCGTTTGCGGTTCCCCTCGAAAATGGATCTCGCCAGTCGGGTGGCCCCCTTGTCGGATCGATTCACCGGTTTGATCTTCGAGGCCTTCTTGCCGGATATGGACGCGCCCGGATCGCCTGACGCCGAGGTGGCCCCTGCCACGGCGACGGCTGCGAGAAGGAAAGTTGCCAAGCCCGCTGCACTACGGCGCCTGATGCTGCTTGAAATCCCTGAATTTCTCATACCTTTGACCGTACCCGTCTAAACGCTCTCTAAACACTCCTGGAACTCGGACTGCAGCCTGATCCCTCCGGAATGGATAGCGGGACTGCGTCTTCCCAGCGACATGGCACGGACGGATGGTCAGTTCGGCCGGCCCTCGAAGGCCGCGGTCAGCAGGCCGGCCAGCTCGGCCAGCATCGGCATCCGGGGGTTGGTGCGCAGGCTGGGGTCGGCGAAGGCGTTCTTGACCAGTTCGGGCAGGGCTTCGTCGAACTGCTCCTTCGTGACCCCGGTTTCAGCAAGTGACTTCGGCATGCCGACCTCGTCGAGCAGCTGCTC
>JBBRVF010000251.1:0-3084 GCA_038247145.1 Solirubrobacterales bacterium
CATTGAATCCGCGCCACCGTAGCCCAGCCGAAGTCGTCAACGAGTTCGGCCGGCATCAGCTCGTCTCCGGCCGGGGCGAGGCCGACCGAAGCGGCCAGCTCTCCGACGATCCCGGCGGCGCTCTCTCCGGTCTCGAGTCGCTGTTCGAGGGTGACCGCGCCGTGGCGCTTGGCGAGGCGTTCGCCGTCGTCGCCGAGCATGAGCGGGACATGAACCCAGGTGGTCGGTGCGCTCAGCCCGAGCTTGCCGTAGAGCCAGAGCTGACGGCCGGTGGTTTCGAGCAGGTCGCTGCCGCGGACGACTTCGCTCACTCCCTGATCGGCATCGTCTGCGGTGACCGCGAGGTTGTAGGCGAAGTCGCCATCGTTTCGACGAATCACGAAGTCGTCGACCCGGCCGGTGACTTCGCCTGAGAGCGCGTCCTCGAACCCGTAGGCAGCCGCTTCGGCACAGACCCGAAGTGCCGGAGGCCGGCCAGAGGCCTGGCGCTCGGCCAGCTCATCAGCTGTCAGTTCGCGACAGGTTCCCGGGTATGCGCCTTCGGGAAGATCGCCGTGTGGCGCCGAGGCCGCCTCACGGATCTCGGCCCTGGTGCAGAAGCACTCGTAGACCAGGCCGTCCCGGCGAAGCGCTTCGAGCGCTTCGGCGTAGAGCCCGTGGCGAGCGCTCTGACGCACCGGCTCGCCGTCCCAGTCGAGGCCGAAACGGCGCAGCTCGTCGAGCTGCACCTCGACCCACTTCTCCCGCGAGCGACCGGAGTCGAGGTCTTCGATCCGCAGTAGGAACTCCCCGCCCACCGAGCGGGCCGAGAGCCAGGCGAGCAGCGCGGTGCGCAGGTTGCCCAGATGGAGCTCGCCGGTCGGGGACGGTGCGTAGCGGCCTCGACCATTAAGCGACGATCCGCTCATCCGACTGCCCTGCGCAGGGCCGGGGCCAGATCGCCGTTGTCCTCTACCTCGATCGATTCGAGGCCGAGCCAGCCCGCCATCAATTCGAGTTCGGCCGCGAGTTCGGCCGCGGTCTCCGGCGGGCTGCCATCTTCGGCGAATGCGCCGTGGACCCTGAGCATGGATTGATTGCGGTCTGCTTTGAGGTCGACCCTGGCGACCAGCGCCTCGTTCAGCAGGAAGGGGAGTACATAGTAGCCGTGGACCCGCCTCTCTTCCGGCACGTAGATCTCGATCCGGTAACGGAAGGCGAACAGGCTCTCGGTCCGGTTGCGCTCGAATACGAGCGGATCGAACGGCGAAAGAAGCGCGCGCGTTTCGACCCGTCGAGGCCGCTTCGCCTCAGGATGAAGGTAGGCGGCCCTGCTGAAGCCTTCGCATTCGACCGGGATCAGCCGGCCCGCCTCGACCAGCGACTCGATCGCCGGCCTGGCGTCGGCCGCCGGAATACGGAAATAGTCGCGCAGACAGGACGCGGTTCCGATGCCGTGGGCGCGGGCCGAGATCTCGATCAGCCCCTCGAACGACTCGGCGTCGCCCGGCCTGGGCTGTTCCCGCAACGATTCCGGAATCACCCGCTCGGCCAAGTCGTAGCGACGCTCAAACTGCCGGGTCCTCGAGGCAGCGGTGATTCGGCCGGACCAGAACAGGTATTCGAGTGCGCTCTTGACGGGCGGCCAGTTCCAGCCCCAGTCGCTGCGGTCCGGTACGTGGTCCGGGTCGATCGCCGCACCTACTTCCTTCGCGGTAGCCGGGCCGTCGCGGTCGATCTCGTCGACAACCGCCCCGAGCAGCTCTGTCCGGTTCGCCGCAGCACGGACGCTCTGCCAGCCGTCGCGATGCGCCCTCTCCATTCGCCAGCCGAGCAGCCGGCGGGTCCCGGGCGGGATCAGCGAAGCCTCGTGAGCCCAGTACTCGACCAGGCTGCGCGGATCTTTCGACGAGGCTCGCTCGATCAGGGCCGGGTCGTAAGGGCCGGATCTTGAATAGAGCGGCATCAGGTGGGCACGGGTCAGCACGTTTACCGAGTCGATCTGGATCAGGCCGGTGTGGCGGATCATTCGATCCAGATCGCGCATCGTTACCTTGTTCGAAGGCCGTTCCCGGCCGAAACCCTGGGCGACGAGGGCTACCCGCCGGGCCTGAGCGGTCGTGACTTTTCTGGTCCGGGTCGCCGTCTTCACCGCAACATCATTACCGGGCCAGGGACGCCGCGGCCGTCGGATTCGCATTCCGTCCGCCGATCCGTGAGAGGATGCCCCCGTGAGTGGGAGTGAGGTCAGCGCCGCCCAGGCGAAGCGCAACGTGACGATCACCGCTGCGATTGCCGGGCTTGCCGGGCTGTTGTTCGGCTACGACACCGGCATCATCGCCGGCGCTCTGTTGACGATCACGCCTGACTTCTCTCTCAACAGTCTCGAATCCGGCCTGGTGGTCGGTGCGGTCCCGATCGGCGCCGTCGCCGGCGCTTGGTTTGCCAGCCGGGGCGCCGACCGCTACGGGCGTCGCAAACTGATCCTGATCTCGGCAGCGATCTTCATCGTCGGCGCCGTGGTCTCGGCCGTCAGCCCAGGCCCGCTGCTCCTGATCCTCTCCCGCATCGTCATCGGCTTCGGCATCGGCGCCGCCTCGGCGGTCGCTCCGGTCTACATCAGCGAGGTCGCCCCGCCCGATCTGCGCGGCAGTCTGGTCACTTTCTTCCAGCTCGCGGTCACGGTTGGCATCCTCGTCGCCTACCTGGTCGGCTTCGCCTTCACCGACGTCAACGAGGGCTGGCGCTGGATGCTGGGCCTCGGCGCGGTTCCGGCGCTGGCGATGGCGATCGGCATCGTGCGGCTGCCGAAGAGTCCACGCTGGCTGATCATGCAAAACGACGTTGAAGGCGCGAAAGGAGCACTGGCCCGGGTTCGACCGGCCGGGGCCGAGGCGATCGAGATGGAAATCCAGCGCGGGTGGGCCAGAGACGGCGACACTGTGCCGACGCCGGGCAACATGACGCGTCTACACGGCTACGACAGTCGGGTCTCTCTCGATTCACGCTCAGGCTCGCAAGGTTCCCTTTTCAACGCGACGAATTCGTATTTTCCGCGTTCGGCAAGCGGCTACTACGAGCCGGAAAGCGCGCGCTTCACTACCG
>JBBRVF010000252.1:0-3078 GCA_038247145.1 Solirubrobacterales bacterium
CAGAGGTTGATGAAGCGCGCCGCCTTGTCAGCGGAATCGACGTCAAGGATGCCTCCGAGCTGCTTCGGCTGGTTGGCGACGATGCCGACCGGACGGCCGCCGAAGCGGGCGAAGCAGGTGATCAGCGACTTCGCGAACTTCGGCTTGATGTCGAAGAAGTCGCCATCGTCGACGATCTCCTCAATCACCTTGTACATGTCGTAGGGGGTCCGCGGCGAGTCCGGGATCAACTCGAGGAGGGCATCCGAGCCGCGGTCCTCCGGATCATCGCTTTCGATCACCGGCGGCTTCTGCTCGCAGTTGGAAGGGAAGTAGGACAGGTACTTCTTGATCGACTCGATGCATTCGGCGTCGTCTTTGACTTCGAGGTCGCCGACTCCGGACTTGCGGCAGTGGACCTTCGCCCCGCCGAGGTCCTCCATCTCGATTTCCTCCCCGGTGACGGCCTTGACCAAGTGGGGGCCGGCCAGCGCCATCGCTCCCTGGCCGACGACCATCGGCACGAAGTCCGAGAGGCCGGGGATGTAGGCGGTGCCCGCGGCGCACGGTCCCATCATCGCAGCGACCATCGGCACGACGCCGGACATCTGGACCTCTTCGCGGAAAAGGTGGCCCGAGCCGGCGAACAGCGAGCCGGCCGCTTCCTGGATCCGGGCTCCGGCGGAGTCGAGCAGCCAGATCAGCGGCATGCGCTTCTGGAGGGCGATCTCGCGGATGCGGGTGACCTTGGTCTCGCCGGTCAGGCCCATCGAGCCGGCCATCACGGTGAAGTCGTAGGCGACGATCGCGCAGGTACGGCCGTCGACGTCACCCCAGCCGGTGATGACTCCGTCGGCCGCTGCCTCCTTGTCCTTCAGCGCGACCTGGGAAAAGTGGGGACGGCCGTGAATTCCGATCTCGTTGAAGGTGCCTTCATCGACCAGCAGGTCGAGCCGCTCGCGGGCGGTCAGTTTGCCGCGCTCGTGCTGAGCTTCGATCTTCTTGAGGCCACCACCGAGGCGGGCCTTGGCCCGGCGTTGGTGGAGCTGCTCGGTGAGCTCGCTCAGCGGGGCCGTGCCCGGAAGTTTGTTGTCGCTCATCAGCGTCCTTTCCATTCGGGCTCGCGTTTCTCGAAGAAGGCTTTGACCCCTTCGATCGCGTCTTCGGTGGACAGTTCGATCGCCAGCTGGGAGCGCAGGTAGTCGAGACCCTCGGCCAGCGGCATGTCCATCTGGCGCCACATCGCATCTTTGCCCAGCCGCATTATCAGCGGCGATTTTGCGGCCAGCAGAACGGACCAATCGGCCACCGCGGCGTCGAACTCGCCCTCCGGCACGACCTTGTTGACGATGCCGGCCTCGCGAGCAGCCTCGGCGGTCAACCGCTCGCCGAGCAGAAGCATCTCGTTGGTCTTCTTGCGCGGCACGTTGCGGTAGATCAGAGCCATGATCATGAACGGGAACAGGCCGACCGTTATCTCCGGGGTGCCGAAGGTGGCGCGATCTGAGGCGACGATCAGGTCGCAGGCGAGGGCCAGGCCGAGAGACCCGGCAAGTACATGCCCGCGGGCGGCAACGATAGACGGCTTGCCCAGCTCCCCCAGCAGCTTGAAGCAGTCGACGAACAGCTCCGCCCCGGTGAACTTCTCCACCGTGCCGCTGTCGCCGCCGAATGCGGCCAGGTTGCCGCCGGCCGAGAACACCTTCTCGTGGGAGGAGGCGAGCACGACCACCCGCACGGCGTAATCGTCGCGGGCCAGGTTGAGCGCGGCGATCAGCTCGCTCAGCATCTGGTCGGACAGCGAGTTGCGGGTTTCCGGGTCGTCGAGCGTGATCGTGGCGACGTGCTCGGCCACCTCATAGGTCAGTTTTCCGAAGGACTGGCTGGGTTCGTTCATGGTGTTCGCAACATACCATTTACTGAGGAGTAAGAAGTGTTACTCTCTACTTTGTACGGCGAGCCAGCCGCCCCGAACCGAGACAAGGAGAAGTACAAGCCGTGAGCACGACAGTCATCAAGCCGGACTTCGAAGCCGGCCAGAAGCACTTCATCTTCACCCAGGAGCACGAGGACCTGCGCGAGTCGATGGTCGACTGGGTGACCAAGGAACTCCACCCCCACCGCAACGAGTGGGAGAAGACCAAGTGGCCGGACTCGGCGATGAAGCGCGCCGGCGACCTCGGCTACCTCGGCCTCTGCTTCCCCGAGGAGTACGGAGGCCAGGGCGGCGACTATTACTACTCACTGGTCCGCGCCGAAGCGCTGAGCTACTCCGGGTCCGGCGGACTCGGCATGGGCTTCGCCGTGCAGACCGACATGGTCCTGCCTCCGATCGAGGCTCTCGGCAACGAGGAGCAGAAGCACAAGTACCTAACCCCCGGCCTCAAGGGCGAGCGCATCGGATGCCTCGGCATCACCGAGCCGGGCGCCGGCTCGGACGTCGCCGCCATCCGCACCAAGGCCATCCTCGACGGCGACGAGTACGTGATCAACGGCTCCAAGACCTTCATCACCAACGCCGCCAGGGCCGACTTCATCGTCCTGGTCGCCAAGACCGATCCGGAAGGCGGCCATGACGGCATCACGCTGCTGCTGATCGACATCCGCGACGAGGACGGCAATGACCTGCCCGGCTTCTCGGTCGCCCAGAACCTCGAGAAGATGGGGATGGAGGCCTCCGATACCTGCGAGATTTCATTCGAAGACATGAGGGTTCCGGCCGAATCCGTGTTGGGCGAAGTCGGCAAGGGCTTCTACCACATCAGCTGGGAACTCCAGGGCGAGCGTCTGGTCGCCGCGGCGGGCTCGAATGCCGGTGCCGAGCGCCTGTTCGAGACCACTCTCCAGTACTCCAAGGAGCGCGAGGCCTTCGGCCGGCCGATCGGCAAGTTCCAGGCGATCCGCCACAAGTTCGCCGACATGGCGACCAAGATCGAAGCCTCGAAGCAGTTCACCTACACGGTCGCCTGGCGCCTGGCCAACGGCGAATACCCGGTACGCGAGATCTCGATGGCCAAGCTGCTCTCTTCACGCATGGCCTGCGAGGTCGCCGACGAATGCATCCAGATCCACGGCGGAGCCGGGTACATGAAGGAGTAC
>JBBRVF010000253.1:0-3077 GCA_038247145.1 Solirubrobacterales bacterium
GGTCCATCGAGGCCGGCCGCGGCTGCCTGCGGACGCGCCGGTGGCGGGACACCGCTGATCCGGAGCCGAGGAACAGCGTCGCCTTGTAGAGGCCGTGCGCCACGAGGTGGAAGATCGCTGCCGCGAAGGCGCCGAGGCCGCAGGTCATGATCATGAAGCCCATCTGGCCCATGGTTGAGTGGGCGAGCGCGCCTTTGACGTCGGCCTTGGAGAGCATCAGAGCGGTTCCGTAGACGGTGGTCGCCGCCCCGGCGAAGAAGGCCAGGTGGGTGGCCTCCGAAGAGGCGCCGAAGACCGGACTCATCCTGACCAGCAGGATGCCGCCGGCATTGACCACGCCCGCATGGAGCAGGGCCGAAACCGGCGTCGGCACGGCGAGAGTCGCCGGCAGCCAGCTCTGGAGGGGTAGCTGGGCCGAGCGGGCCATCGCCGCGACCACAAGAAGGCAGGCGACCGGGACAAGGACGGAAGCTGCGGCGAGTTCGGGCCCGGACTGATCCAGCGTGCGAAGGTCAAGCGACCCCCACTCGATCGTGGCCAGGACCACCGCCGCCCACAGGGCGAGGTCGCCGATCAGGAAGATCCGCACGGCCCGCCTGACGCCTTCCCTCGCGGCCTCGAAGCCGCTGTACATGGAGAGCAGCAGGATGACCGAGATACCCGCGGCCGTCCACGCGACGGCCAGACCGACGAAGGTGACCGAAATGACCATCAGGGCGGTCGAGAAGGTGAGCAGGTTGGCTCCGTTGAAGAAGCGATTGGCGCGTAAGTCGCCCTCGAGGTAGCGGCCGGCGAAAGCCTGGACCACGGCGCTGACTCCGAGCACCAGAAGCAGCAGCACCGAGGTGACCCGGTCGGCGACCAGACCCAGGACGGCCTCGCCCGAGCCGTTGTCGATCACCGCGGAGACAGGCGAGCCGGCCCATACCGGGATGAAGACGACGACAGCAAGTGCCAGTGCCGCGAGGTTCAGCGATACGCCGATGCGGGCAATCGCTTCGCTCCTCTCCGGACCGGCCGCCATCCCGAAGACGACCGCAATGCCCGGCAGTATCGTTGTGGCTACCAGGATGGCGCTCAACTTGCCCCTCTCCGGCTGAGAGCGATTGCCCCGCAAACCTGCTCCAACTGCCTCGGAGGATTCATACGACAGACAATAGACGATTATTATTTCGTGTGTTTCGTGACGCGTATTTTCCCGCCAGAATCTCCGTTCGCGTCGATATGCTGCCAGCAGGATGACCGAATGGACCTTCCTCACCAATCACGCCCATGTACTGCTCTGCGTCGCCAGGGACCCCGACATCAGGCTGCGGGACGTGGCCGACTTCGTCGGCATCACCGAGCGCGCCGCCCAGCGGATAGTCGCCGACCTGGTTGAAGCCGGCTACCTCGACCGGACCCGTGAAGGCCGTCGAAACCGCTACCAGCTCAATCCCGACATACCGCTGCGTCACCCCCTCGACCGGGAACACGCGATCGGCGACATCCTCGAGGTGCTGACCACCTCGGGTGAGTCCGCGTCCTGGTCGAAGAGCTGATCCGGCCGCTCAGCCGAAAGTGAAGGCGTAGGCCGTGATTCCCTTTTCGGGAATCAGCGTGAGGGTGTGGTTGCCGGTCTCTGGCAGGTCGACGAGTTCGTAGAGCCGCTCCCGGTCGATCGCCACGCTCGAATTCTGGACGTCCCGGCCGGCATCAGCCGGACCGATCGGCGAGCCGTCGAGCAGAACGCGCATCCGGCGCGGGCCTCCGGGTGAACCGAGGACGAGGAATACCCGCTTCGCCCCGAAGCGGATCGCCAGGCTGCCGCCTTCGGCGACCGCGAAGTCCGGATCGACGTTCCACCGTCCGCCATAGGAAAGCTCGTCCTGCCCGGGCTGCTTCAGGCTTCCGAAGTCACGGACCCCGGAAAGGATCAGGCCGTTGGTGAACCGGTCGGCGCGGGCGGATCCGAGATAGCTCTCCAGTGTGGTCACACCGTTCGAGATGCTCTCTCCTTCGGCACCGGATCGTCCGGCGCCAGGCCTGCGGCCCGCTTCGGCGAGAAGGTCGCGGATCACCTGTTCCTTCTCTTCGTATTCGCCTTCGCCGAAATGGAAGTAACGAACCCTGCCCTCGGCGTCGATGAAGTACTCGGCCGGCCAGTACTGGTTGGCATAGGCATTCCAGGTCTCGAAATCGTTGTCCTGGGCCACCGGGTACTCGATACCGGCCCTTTCGATCGCCTCCTGGACGTTGCCGGCATCCTTCTCGAAGGGGAACTCGGGCGAATGAACGCCGACGACTGTCAGACCGCGATCGCGGTATCGCTCGTCCCAGGCCTTGAGATACGGCTGGGTGCGGATGCAGTTGATGCAGCTGTAGGTCCAGAAGTCAACCAGGACCACACGGCCCCTGAGTGATGACATGGTCAGCGGCGTATCTCCCGGAGTATTGAACCAGCGCTGATTGCCGACGAAGTCCGGTGCCGGGGCGATCACCGGCAGGCCGGAGTCCGGAGACTTGTCGGTCTGGTCGGCCTGCTCGACGCCTTCGGCGATCCGCTTCGCCTCCGGGCTCTCCGGACTGCCCCTGAACTCGGCCAGTGCGTCTTCGGCCGAAGCACTCGATTCCAGCGCCCTGGTCGGGTTGACCACCACCGCGGGCAGGTTGTCGGCGATCTCGTTCTGGAACTTGAGGTCGTAGTCGCCGACCATGACCAGGGCGAAGACGACCATCACCGCACCCATCGCCGCCTGAAGCTTCGGCGTCTGGCGACCGAGCGGTGCAGTCAGCTTCCTGCCACCGATCATCAGCAGGTAGAGCACCACGGCAGAGCCGATTCCGTAGGCGAGCGCCACCGCCAGACGGCCGGCGGTGAACGGCTGCGAGGCCGAGACGGTTATGACCCCGGCCAGGATCGGGCCGGCACAGGGTGCATAGACGAGACCGAGGCTGGCCCCGATCGCGGTCCCGGACCAGAAGCCGTCGCCACCGCCGGTCTTCGGCTGGAAGCGGCTGGTCGCCCGGCTGATAAGCCCCTCGGCCCGGCTCGACAGTGCCGGTACCAGCAGCATCAGCCCGAAGACGAGCAGCAC
>JBBRVF010000254.1:0-3064 GCA_038247145.1 Solirubrobacterales bacterium
GAACGGGACCCGCGTGAAGCCGAGTTTGGAGCCCGGCTCGATCCCGAGCAGCTGCTGCCAGGTGATCGCTCCTTCAGGCAGTCCCGGATCAAGGTCCCCGCTGCCCGCGCCGAGGTACGGCACGATCACCACCTGCTCGAGCAACGGCATCGCCTCGGTCAGCTCGCGGACGACGTCGCGGCGGTCGAACCTGCGGCCACCGTAGTCGTAGCCGTCGATCGCCAGCAAGACCTTCGGCCGGATCTGCGCGAAGCGGTCGCTAACCGCACTTGCGCCGAAGTCTGGCGAGCAGCTCGACCACACCGCGCCGAGGCTGGCCGTGGCGAGAAACGCGACGATCGTTTCTTCGGTATTCGGCATGTAGGCGGCCACCCGGTCACCGGCTTCGACCCCGAGGGATTTCAGGCCGGCGGCAGCGTCGGCCACCTGTCTGCGCAGCTCTCTCCAGGAGATTTCCCTGAGCGGACGGGTCTCGGAGGCCGCAAGGATTGCGGTCGTCCGATCGTCGCGGTTCCTGAAGATGTGCTCGGCGTAGTTGAGGCTCGTACCTTCGAACCACCGCGTTCCGGGCATCGCCGACCCGTCCGTGACCGCTTCTGCCCGCCCCGAAGAAATCACCTCGAAGCGGTCCCAGATCGATTGCCAGAACTCGTCGGGGCTGTCTACGGACCACTTCCACAGCGAGCCGTAGTCATCAAAGGCGAGACCGCGCTCCGTTCTCAGCCACTCCATGTAGGCGGCGAGGCGGGACGAGGCCGCCGATTCGGCAGACGGCGTCCAGAGCGGTTCCAGGGACCCGCCGGTCATCGGTTCTCGGCATCCTCTTCGGATTCGCTCAGGACCGCTTCGATCAGGTCGAGGCCGAGGTCGCTCGCCGTTTCGCCCCGGCCGACGATCGTCGTAGCCCTGAGCCCGCGGCGACGGGCCAGCAGCGCACACGAGACTCGTCGCAGGATCGAAGGCTTCGGCTTGAGCGGGCTCTCGGAACCGAGGTCGTAGCTCATGCGCAGGGTGGCGAGGTCGCCTTCCTTTGCAGTGAGCAGTACCGGTGGGGCGGAGAGGGGGCCGGAGCCCTCTCCGGCGCCACGTACGAAGTTGACTATTGCCGGGTTGGTTTCGATCGGGTTCTTCCGTTGGCCGAAGAATGCGTCCGCCCCGGCGGCGGAGCGGGTTTCGGCACCGAAGAAGCAGACTGCTACTGGCGGGTCGGCACCAGGTTCCTCGAGCAGCTCGTCGAGCAGGTTGAGCAGGTCTTCGCAGGCCTGAAGGTCTGCTTCGTCGGCTTCGGGGTCTTCGGCCAGGTAGGCATCCACCTGGGCTGCGACCACGGCCAGCAGCACAACCGAAGCCAGCAGCTGCAGGATCTGTACGGCGACGCTCTCGATTGTCGCGACGATCAGCATCGCCGTCAGGAAGACGGGGACCATTCCGCCCCAGAAGGCGATCCGGTCGATCGTGAGCCTGCCGGTGAACCGCCGGGAAAGCCACTCGGCTACCGGGTGGGAGCGTTCGAGGTCGTAGCCGGCGCAGAGCACGACCTCGACGTCGGACCAGGCCGGGCCGGAAGGGGGGGAGAGCACGTTCTGAGAGGCCCGGGCCGGGGCCAGGCGGCCAAGCAGGGGCGCACCCAGGGCCCGTTCGGAATAGAAGGAGAAGGCGGCGACCAGGCAGAGTGCCGCGCCTGCCAACGGAAACTGGATCGCCAGCAGCCCGCCTAGTAGCGCCAGCAGGGCGTGAAGCGAGAGGATCCAGCCCGAGGCCAGTCGAACCGAAACCGATTCGGTCGATACCGCCCTGCCGCGTCGGCGCAGATCTTCGGCCAGCCGGATGGCCGCCTGCCGCTCGGCGTCGCTGCCGGCGATGCCGGTCGGAGGTCTCCTTTTCGCGTCAGCGGCTGTCATGACTGCCTTTCAATTCGTCATGCGGCGGGTGGGAATCGAACCCACATGCCCTTTCGAGCAATGGATTTTGAATCCATCGCGTATACCAGTTCCGCCACCGCCGCAAGGAGGGAAAGTTTAGGGAGAACGGCGCCGGCTGTCGGGCCTGGTGGCAACCCGGCCGGCGAGGACGAAGCCACTAGGCCGCGGTGGGCGAGGCTGACCCCGGCGTCTCTGTGGCGCTGCCTCCGGAGCCATCGTCGCCAGAACCGATCGGGCGCTCTTCCTCGACATGCCATTCCTGCTTGACCGCGATCGAAGCTGCGATGCCCAACGCGATCTGCACCGGGATCATCAGAAGAACCAGTAACCCGATCAGGTCGGTCGGCAGGCCGGCCTCGGAAAAGTCAGGTTTGTCCCGGGCGAACCAGGACTCGAATCCGATCGCGCTGAAGATCAGCAGCAGCACCGCGAAGGCCACGGTCAGGGTCAGCGCGCCGCGACTCCAGCGACCGACCATTATGGCCAGCACGAGGTAGAGGAAGACGATGATCAGCGAGATGACGCCCCATGTTGCGCCTCCGGTCAGCAGCGACCAGCCTCCGAGGACCACGAACAGCATCAGCACGATCGAAGCGACCAGCAGTAGCACCACGACGAAGCGTGTGAGCTGCGAAGACGACTTCGCGCGGTTCGGTCGCCAGAGCTCATAGCCCGGCCTCGCCTCTCCTACCATGCTGCGATCATAGAATCAATCGCGGATGTGCGTCGTGGCATCCCTTCGGTGCGCGGTTTCCGTTCACCGTGATTATTGACCTGCGGACGTGGCGGAACTGGTAGACGCGCCAGGTTTAGGTCCTGGTACCCGAGAGGGTGTGGAGGTTCGAGTCCTCTCGTCCGCACTGCCGTCCCTATCATCGGGGAGATGCCGGAAATCAAGAGCAAAGTCTCCAGATACTCAAAGCTTGAACTGCTCGAAGCGCTTCCCGAGAGCGATGTGCAGGCGAAGGTGCCGATCCTGTTCGTCCACGGGGCCGGGCACGCCGCCTGGTGCTGGCACAACTGGATGGAAACGGCCGCCGAAGCCGGTCACCCGGCCTACGCGATCTCGCTGACCGGCCACGGGGACAGCCCGGGAGCGCTACTCACCTCGCACCTCGAAACCTACGTCGACGACGTGCTCC
>JBBRVF010000255.1:0-3051 GCA_038247145.1 Solirubrobacterales bacterium
GAGGACGCCCGCTTGACCGGACTGCTCGCCCTCACTGACTCCTCGTGGCTTCCGTTTACGGGCCTGCCGCCGGCGATTCAAGTGCTGTTCACGGTCGCCTTCCTGATCATCGTGATGATGCTGGTCTGGACCGGCGTCCTGTTCGTCCTCGGCCTGCAGGCCGATCGTCACCCTCCCGAGGCCGGCGGGGAGGAGGACTTCGATTGGATCTTCCTCGTCCCGGCACTGAACGAAGAGGTGACCATCCGGGACAGTGTCGAACGGCTGGAGATGATCCCGCTTCAGCGCAAACGGATCGTCGTGATCAACGACGGCTCCGACGATGGAACCGCGGACGTCCTGGCGTCGCTGGGCGGCGAGCACTTCCATGTGATCGAGCGTCGAGCTCCCGAAGCCAGGCAGGGCAAGGCGGCGGCACTCAACTACGCCTTTGCCGAGATCAACCGCCGGTGGCCGGAACTCGACCCCGACCTGACGATCGTCTGCGTGGTCGATGCCGATGGCAGGATCGGCCCGGAAAGCCCCCGCTTCGTCGCCGGGCACTTCGCCGATCCTCTGGTCGGCGGGGTTCAGACGCTGGTCCGAATCTACAACCGTCACCGACTGCTGACCTGGTTCCAGGACATCGAGTTCTCGATCTACGGCCGGCTGTTCCAGTTGGGCAGGAACGGCTGGGGGACCGCCGGCATGGGGGGCAACGGGCAGTACAACCGCATGTCCGCGCTCGCATCGGTCGACACCTCGGTAGAGGCAGGCGATCCGGAAGAACCGGACGAAGCGGAGCCGGTGGTCGGCGCCCCGCTTCCACCCAGCCTCGGACCGTGGAGGGACCGGCTGACTGAAGATCAGGACCTGGGCCTTCGGCTGATGGTCGCCGGCTGGGAGCTTCGTCACGACAACCGTGCCAACGTCGATCAGCAGGGTCTTTCAAACCTTCGTCGGCTGCTTCGCCAGCGCACCAGGTGGTCGCAGGGCAACCTTCAGGCGATGGGGCTGATCGGGCCGATAGCCAGATCAAGGATTCCGGCGTTGCCGAGGCTGGAACTGCTGCTCTACCTGCTGATGCCGTTCTTCCAGGGAATCGTCGGAGCCTCCCTCGTGGCCGCGATCGTGCTGGCGATCACCGGAACCGACATCTATGATGGCAGCCTCTGGTGGCTCGCTTTCATCTATCTGCTCGGCTTCGGCGGGACGATGCTCGGCTGCGTCGCCGCCAAGCTCGAGGCGCGGGTGACCCTTCCCGGTCTGATCAAAGGCCTGCTCACCGCCCAGGTATACGCCTTCTATTCCTGGCTGCTGTGGCCGGTCCTGCTGCGCTCGACCTCCCGCCAGCTGACCAACCGGGATACCTGGGCGAAGACCGCCCGCGAGCAGATCCCCGGTTGAGCCCGAACTGAGCCGCCAGCCCGACGCCGCGCGATTCAGAGCGACGGCGCGTAGCGGTGGTGGAGCATCAGGTCGTTGCCGTCCGGATCCTTGAACAGGGCCATGTGACAGACGCCGGTGTCGAGTACGTCACCGATGAACTCGACCCCCTTCTCCTCGAGCTCCGACCTGGCGATGGCGACATCGTCCACATGGAGCGCCAGATGGGCGAGGGTCTGGGGCGCGAATTCGAAGCCCATCTTTCCTGGTTCCCAGATCCCGAAGCAGGTTTCGCCGACCCAGAATTCGTATTCGGAATCGGGATCGGGTCGCAGCCCGAGCGTCTCCACGTAAAAGACCCGGCTGCGGTCGGGATCGGTTGACGGGACACCTACAAAATCCAGTCCGGTGATCATCCATCGATGCTAGCCGTGACATGGATGCAGGGCAAGCAGCTCCGGCCAGGAGGCAACTGAAAGCGATCCACGTTCGTAGAGGCCGCCGATCGCTGCCAGAACGGGTGTGGGGGCCGATCCGCACCAGGTTGGCCAATCTGCTCCGGGTTAGAGTGCTGTCGGGCGGCCAGAGCCGTTACACCCCGAAAGATGGAGACAGATGAGCGTTGAGTCAGATATAGGCACCCTCGCGGCCCAGTTCCTCGAGAGCATTGCCGGCAACTACGACGACAGCGCGTCGGTCGAGCTTGCCGCGGTCGTCGTGGCGGTGCGCCACGGCAACGGACAGATCACGTACCACCACCGCTTCGGCCCGAACCAGCCTTCACCGCATGCCGGCAACGGGTTGCTCGAACAGGCACTCGACAACAGCCGCCGCCACTTCCGCGGTGAGTTCAACCGGCCCGGGCAATAAGGTGACCCGATGAGCAACGAACCTGAGACCGAAGCAGAGATCCAGGAAGAGATGCGGGAGCTGGGGATCGACAACGACGCGACCGGCTCACCGGACGTGATGCTGTCGGGCAACCTCGTACGGGTGATCGCCGCGGTGCTCGCCGGGCTGATGCTCGTCGGAGCGGTGCTGCTCGTTTTCTGAACGCGAATCAGGCGCCGACCCCGGCGGAAGCCAAGTGACTGCCGCCTCGAACAGAAACGCAAAACGGGCGCCGGACCGTAGCCCGACGCCCGTTTCAGAAGACGGCCGGGACTACGGCCGGGTCAGCTCGAAAGCCATCTCCTCGAAGACCTCGCAGTAGCGGTCGATCGCCTCGTCGGTGTGGGTCACCGATAGGGTCCACTCTTCCTCGCGGCCCGGGGTCATGAAGATGCCACGGTTCATGTTGAACAGCCAGGCCAGCTCGCTCAGTTCGGCGTCCTGGTTGGCCTTGAACGACTCGTAGTCGTTTACGTGGGTGGGCGAGAAGGTGACGCAGCCCTTCGAGCCGATTCCTACCGTGTAGCCGGGCAGGTTGTGCTTGGCGACGACCTCGTCGCAACCGGCGAGGATGCGCTCGTTGAGGTAGTCGAGGTGCGTGTAGGCGTCTGCGGTCATGACCTGCTCGAGGTTGGCCCTCGCGGCCGCCATGCAGAGCGGGTTGCCGTTGTAGGTACCGACCTGGTAGACCGAACCGTCTTCAACGCAGGCCATGACTTCCTCGGTGCCGCCGATCGCGCCGACCGGGAAGCCTCCGCCAAGAGCCTTGGCCAGGGTGACCATGTCCGGAACCAC